>NZ_QUFZ01000059.1:0-2450 GCF_003478725.1 Clostridium sp. AF22-10 | reverse complement strand
TCCAATCAATATAGCCAACCCAACATTCATATTCTTGTTGACAAAGTGTTTTTATTACTGATAAATCTGTAACTTTGCCATAAAATTTAATTTTAATATCACTATTTAATCTAAAATGACTTTTTACAAGAAAAGCTTTTATCGTATGATAACTTTATCAAATTCAGAAAGGGGAACACGATGGAATCATTAAAACTTTCTGGCGGACAGATTTATGAGCTTGTTGCAAATGGAGTGCAGGAAAATGGAGACGAAATCAATTTTGTATTCATTCCAGATTCATCTAAGACATTCGAGCAAGTAGAAGCAGAGTTCACAAGCGAATCAAATACAGAAAAAATCTATGTTTTGGATTCTGCAAATGAAGTAATGCGGTCTATTGTAGGATACACACAGTACAAAGGAATGAAAAAGGAACCAGGTTATTCGGTAGGTACCGATGAAGATGGAAACGAAAAGGCTGTAACTGTATTAATTGTTACCATGTCGAAACCGGATTTGCAGCAAAAATATGCAGATCTCCAAAGTGCTGTCGATATGCTGATTCTGGATCAGTTAGGAGCGTGAAAATCATGTATAACATTTTAAGAAGAATGTACTTATCCAAGCCTCAAAAGATTGATAAAGCAGGCTTAGATAAAGCGGTTTTAAAGGGATGGATTTCCCTGGAGCAGGAAAACGAGATTCTTTCACTTGCTTAGAAAGGCGGTGATCCTTTATCTCTGGATCGGGCAGAATCCCGATTTAAAACATATTATACGCACAGAAGAAAGGTAAGGTATAAAATATGAGCGATAAAAATGTATGCCCTGTTCATGGCACAACAAATGCAAATGACGCACATAACTATTCGGCAAAGAAAGCAGTAAAATTGGGGCACCCGGAAATGACCGTGGATCCAGATTGCACCTGTGATGTTGGATGTACTGGTCCAGCAAAAGAGGGGAAAGGGAATACACCAGTAGGTCCGGGAGCAGAAACAAAAAAGCCGGGACCGGCTGACGATTGCAAATAGTCTGTTTTCCACTTATATGCGGGCGGTTCTAATTTTTTGAATCGTCCGTTTTTTCTTGGAGGTAAGAATGATAAAAAGTGAACAAAGGCTTGAGATTGGAGAAAAATCATTTTCCAAATTACAGCAAGAAGTAAAGGATGCAAAGCCAGAAGAACTGGAAGAGTTTTTAAATGCGCTAAATCCTGATAAAATGGGCGCTCATGGAGAAGAAGGTGTTAATGATGGAGATTAAAAAAAAGCTGACACCATATAATTATAAACCGGGGAGTATCAATCGAATCAAATATATTGTAATTCATTATGTAGGTGCAACAGGCGGTGCAGAAGCAAACTGCAATTATTATGCAAGCCAATATGTAGGCGCATCCGCTCATTACTATGTTGGATTCAGCGGAGAAATCTGGCAATCAGTTGAAGATAAAAATATTGCTTGGCACTGCGGAACCAGGGGGAAATATTTGCATCCAGAATGTAGAAATTCTAATTCAATCGGTATCGAATTATGCGTAAGAAACAAAGGCAGTAAGGCGGATACCAGCCGAGATTGGTATTTTGAGGATGATACAGTTCAAAGCGCAATTCAACTTACCAGGGAATTGATGAAGAAATACAACGTTCCAGCTGATAGAGTTATTCGCCATTATGATGTTACTGGAAAAATTTGCCCGAATCCGTATGTCTATAATCATACAAAACATACATGGGCAGATTTCAAAGCTGCGGTTTCTCAAAAAGAACCGGTAAAAGTGCCGGAAGGATTTGTTCAAGCAGCAGATGGAAATCGCTGGTGGTATCGCTACAGTGATGGAAGCTATGCGCACAGCGGATGGTTTTGGCTGACAGAAAAAACAGGCGGGACTTCTGGATGGTATCTGTTTGACGATGAAGGATATATGCTGACTGGTTATCATAACGGACCAGATGGGAAACAATATTTTCTTTGCCCAGACAAAACAATACATGAAGGACAATGCATGGTAACTGATAAAACAGGTGCATTGCAAATCGTTGGAGAATATGATTTCCAGAATCATGAATATAAATCATGAAAGAAGCGGATCTTCCTTAATTGGTTGATCCGCTTTTGTTTTATTTATATTGGTTTTAAAATATGATATTGGAATAAAAAAACTCTCTTCATTCATTAATCGTAAGAGTTTGGATTAGACGGAACATACTGTTTCTCTACATTGTCAAAAACTATTGAACCGAAAAATCTTCCATGTTCTCATAATCTGAACTTATGATCCAATTTTAATGAAATTTACGAACTTATATCCCCAAATTCGACCTATCCAAAACTTATTTGTGAATCTAGGTGAAGTAATGATAAATGTACCCCATTGGCAACCTGCATCTGAAGTAGCATAGCCATTTCTCGTAATTAATAAGCCTACAAAGTCTCCAGTTTGATAATCTGTAAATTTAGTGGATG
>NZ_QUFZ01000058.1:0-2913 GCF_003478725.1 Clostridium sp. AF22-10 | reverse complement strand
ATATTTAGGATTGATGCAATAACAACCAAATAGTAAGAAAATTGCTTTTTTATCTACCTGTTGATAAAAGTTAATTTGACTCACCGCCCTTCAATAAATCTCCCAAATTGGTAGAATATTTTTCATCTAATACATATTTAGGATTGATGCAATAACAACCAAATAGTAAGAAAATTGCTTTTTTATCTACCTGTTGATAAAAGTTAATTTGACTCACCGCCCTTCAATAAATCTCCCAAATTTATCAAAGATGCTTTATTTTTTTCAGAATTTACAGATGTAGGTTTTACTATCTTTGTTTTTATTTTCATGTTTGATAAATTGTCAACTTGCTTCTTTAATTTTTCTTGCTGAGAATAATACTCTTTTGCTTCATCATAATAATATTTAATCAGTGAAACTCCATATTTTTCATCAAATGCTTTTCCTAACACATCATGACAATACCATAGCGTATATGTCATCGCCGCATATGAATAATTGTATTCTGTTCTAAATGATTTTATTTGCTTCAACATAAATCCATTTGGCTTATCAATATGATAATTTTCACAAATAAAACCAATTAACTGTTTGTACTCTTCTGATTCTCTCTGAACTTCTTTAAAACAGTTTTCACAATATGTTTTTGATGAATATGTAAATTTTTCTTCTGGTTGAAGTTTCTTTCCACAACCTTTACACGTTGATAATCTAGGCATACAGACCCACCTTTAGAGAATGGGGAGGAAAATCCACCCCGTGTCTCATTTACGCTTTAATTCCATATTTCTGAACAAGTTCTTCCAGTTCCATAACGATAACCTTCGTAAGATCTAACTGTGTATCTCTCAAGGTATCAAACATTTTGACATTACCATTTTCGTCCAATCCAAGATTTTTCTGAAGAACAGCAGTTGCGTCATCTAAATGACCATTAGAAGCAAGTAATCCACCTAATTCAATTCCTTTTGCCTTAATTGCTTCGAAATCTTCCACTGGCGCGGTCTTATCAATGGTTTTGTCTTTAGTAGTGAAATCTCCTCCAAGATCTTCAACTGCCTTTTCCCATACTGACTTTAATTCTTTTACATTAATTTTTTCAGGAAGATTAAATGTATCTTTTAAATCTGGATACTTACTATTCTTTTTGAATGTAATGAATCTTTCATCTTTTTCACGATACATATAACCAACTAGAAATGCTGCTTCTCTACAATAACTAAATGTGTTTTTATTTAGCTTCATAGCATCACTTTCTACTTTCGTATCAAAATCTTTGCTATGTGCAGACTGAGCGATGCAATGTACTGTATATCCAAGACTCTGAATTACTCCAATATTTCTTAAAGCACTCTTAAAACGAAGCGTACCTTCACCATATGCTCCAACATCTTTAAGAATCTCAGCATCTCTATTTTCAAGAACATATCTTTCGCAAAATTCATCATATTTGTCCAGCGTATCAAGAACAATACAAGAGAAACGTTCCTTTAATTCTGGATTTTTTAACTGACCAATAATAGATTTTAAATCTGACATAGAATTAATTTTTACAGCCATAATTCCCGGAATGTTCTGGAATCTATCTTCAAACTCAAGAAAGAGAGGTTCTTTATCTGGATATAATTCTTTTAGAAATCTCATAAGAGTAGTTGTTTTTCCTACACCAGTATCGCCCATCCACACCATAGAATACTGAGTAAGATCAACAGATACATTATTTGGTTTTAAATCTAATAAGTTAGTATACATTTGTTAAATATCTCCTTTATGTATTTTATTTCTTACATTTATATTCTCTACTCAGATCAAATCTGAGTAGAGTTTTTATCTATTTCTATCTAGCAAACGGATTATAATTTGTTACAGGTGTTGTTGGCGGAGTTGACTGTTTTTGAAAACCTTCTGCTGTCTGAGAAGAAGTTGCTGTGCCAGCTTTAACCTCTTCCAATTTTGCGCGTCTCTTAGCTTTTAGAGCTTCTACAATTTCCTGAGAAAGATCGTGCTCGAATACTGTCGTAGGAGCAATACCAGACTTTACTTCATTTTTTCTAATGGGTACTTTGACTGTCTTTTTAATATCTGGACCAAATGCAGCTTTTTCAACCACCTCCTGAATCTCAGCAGTATTGATGACTACACCTGTAAGCTTAGTAAAACATCCCTCATAATATCCGGCACTTCTGAATCCTTCTGCCATAGACTTATCAACTTTCATTTCAATCGGAACAAGTGAATCAGCCTCATATTTGGCATCTTTACCAAAACCATCTGCTCTCTGAGCAATAGCGTTCATTGTTACAACAAGGTTTCCTGTTGGAACATCTTTTACAATCTCATCGGTAATCTTTTCAATAATTCCTTCTACTTCAAATTTTGCTTCGAGAATCGTGTTATCATAATCTTTCGGTTCTACTCGATTGATAAATCTAGCAGAAATTCTATTGGTTGTTACTACATTACCATTAGAACCTTTGAAGTCATTTACGGTAAATGATCCATCTGTAATAGAAATGATATCTGGAGTTTGACCTTCTTCCTTGCAATGCTCCATATCTACAAGATTTTCAATAGCATCCTTATATTCTTTATAGAAGAAACTTTCTTCTGATGTAAAATTTTTATTTTCATCTTTCTTATATTTAAAAGCAAAGAAATTTACATCATGCTCACTATTATCTGCTGTTCTCAATGTCAAAGAACCGCTAATCACTTCATCTCCTGCTTTCGTAGTTCTTTCTTCAAGTGCATTTTTTACTAGCTGTCCTGTGATTGTTACTCTGTTGATTAATTCTTTCATCTTAAATTTTCTCCTTTTTTGATTAAAATAAATTTATGTAAATATTGTTTAAATAAAACAATCTATATGAACGCTTTAACAAGCGAAAATTAAGGGAATATTATTTAAAACTTTTAGGATCTATATGAAAT
>NZ_QUFZ01000057.1:0-2962 GCF_003478725.1 Clostridium sp. AF22-10 | reverse complement strand
AGTTATTTCTTTACTCATGTAAATATGATCCTTTCATAAATTTTACTACACTCTCTATTCCTTATCAGCATCCTCACTTATATATTCACTCTTTTTCACGACACAAATCGTTGGTTTGATCACATCAATAAATTTACTTGGAATATTATCCTTAGAATTGTAAGAATTAGTAGAAGATATGTAGAGTTCTTTTTCAGCTCTGGTGATAGCTACATAAAATAATCGTTTTTCATCGTTAATACTATCATTCTTAGCATGTGGTAATAATCCCTCATTGCATCCAATAATGAAAACTACCGGGTATTCCAAACCTTTTGCACGATGAATAGTAGTGAGATTTACCTTGTTTTTACTATTATTCTTATTGGTATTATTAAGATTACTTAGATAGAAGATAAATCTCTCCAGAGAATCAAACTTCTCAGCAATATTCTCAAAAGCATTCATATTCTCAATCTGTTCAGTAGAGCTACCATCATCCGCAGCTTTACCTTTAGAAACAAACATATCAACATTCAATGACTTTCTGATATATTTAATTTTCTCAACAATACTTTTGATTTTCTTTATATGTTCTACAACAGACTGAATCTCATTGATACCATTCTTAAATTTCCAATTTCTCCGGGCAATAATAAACATAGCATCATAATAGGGCATCCCCTTATCCAGCGCCATTTGTTCTACTTCCTCGAAGAATTTCTTGTCTAACCAACGATTAGGTTTGTTATATACATATGAGAACGCTTCGTTATCATCTTTATTTACTGACAGTTTGAGATAGGAGAGTAATAGCTTGATCTCCGGCAAATCCGTAAATACTTTACCATCTACAACAGTAAAAGGAATACTATTATCATGTAAAATAGACTGTACCTTAGTCAACTGTGCGTTTGTCCGCGCCAGAACAGCAAAATCATGATATTTATAATCGGAACTCATTTCTTTGATTTTCTCAGCAATCCATTTAGCTTCAGCATATTCATTTGGAAAATTCCTGTACTCTGGAACTTTATAACTATCATTCGATGCAATGCTTTCTACATAATATTTATGTTTTGAATCTGGAATATCCCTAGCTAGAGCATTAGCAGTAGTAACAATATCCTTACTGCATCTATAATTTGTATTTAGATTAATAATCTTAGACTCAGCATAGTTCTCATCAAAATTTAAAATATATTTACTATCACCACCTCGGAATGAATAAATAGCCTGAAGTGGATCTCCTACAATCATTGTATTTGTGAAATTTAATTTCTTGAGAAGAAGAGATTGAGACATTGAAATATCTTGAAACTCATCAGATAAGATAAATTTATATTTCTTTTGAAACTGTGATTTCAATGATTCATTATTATCCAGAATATCATTTGCCATATTTAAAAAGTCATCGAATTCAATATATGATCTGGCTTTTCTATATTCTTCAAATTGTGAGTAAATTTCTTTCATTTTGGTTTTATCAAACGGCTCATCCGCGCCATATACAAGATTATTCACATCAGATATCATATTAACTTTCTGATTAGCAATGAATCGTACAATCTCATTGTATGGGACCTTATCTTTTGAACAAAGTCGCATATTTACACAGGTATCTTGAATGATTTTTTCTTTCTCCCACTGAGCAGTCCAGACTTTGTATTTATCTGAACCATATTTTTGAATAATAATCTTGAGCGCAAGAGAGTGGAATGTTTCTACATTAACATTTGAGATACCAAGTTTATTTAATTTATCCTGAATACTCTCTTTTGCTTTCTTGCTAAATGTAATAGCAAGAATATTAATCGGTGAAATACTATGTTTTTTTACTAAGTTTTCAATTCTTTTAGTGAGCACAGTTGTTTTACCACTACCAGCAGTAGCAATAACAGCATAGTTACCATGTATAGAATTAATAGCTTCTTTCTGAGCTGTATTAAAATTCATATTTTATGTATCCTTTCGTTTGGTGTAATTTCTTGTCCCATTTATATATTCGCCTAAAAGATCCTAGAACAAACAGATTTATGCTGCCTATCCAGAATGATCTATAAATTACTCTTCGAGATTGTGAGTAATCTGAAGGGTATAGTTATCATCGTTGGTTTTCTTCTGAATTCTTTTCCCAAGATATTCAGTCTCATTGTTAATAGTAATATCACAAAGCGAACCAAAAGCTAATTCATACTCTCCACGATTTTTATATAGACTTCTTAAAGTGGCTTTGGTATTTTTGTCAAACCTATTACCAGCGTTCTCAATAAGCATATCTGAAAACTCTTGATTAAATTTATCTAGGAATTTCTTAGCATTAAATCCTTCAAAATGATCTAAAAGAGCTTGGCAACGATCCAGATGAACATAATATGCTTCATATGTAGAATATACAAATTTAATCTTTCTTTTATATAATTCTCTCTTTAAAGCATTCTGGAAGATAGGTGCTTTCTTACTGTAATATCTTTCTCCAGCACTATCAATCTTAGCTTCTTTATCTGCAATGGCAATGCACTGAGAGTAATAGTCCATTTCTTCTTTGGAAGCCTGATGAGTAGTGAGATTGATGTTTAGCGAAACATTTCCGTCATGGTCAATAATTGTGGTCCCATCTGATTCTTCAACAGTAATACGATTGACTTCACGCCAGATGATGAGTCCAGCAGATTTCAGATAATCGAGAGCATTCGAGATGTAATAGTTGATTGCATGATCTGCTTTATCATAAAATTCATTGATTGTATCTAACTGAATTTGAGTCTCTGTACTGGTATCCTCTCTATTGAACTTAACCAGATTGTAATTCTGATTGACCATATTAATTTCCCTAGCCCATTTACCAACAGTGATCTCAATACTATTATTCTTATCATGACCATTGATTAGACTGTTTAGAATGAGAGGAACAATATATTGATATAGGGATTTATTCATTTATCAAAGTTCGATGGAAGAGGAATATTATATACCTGAGTGA
>NZ_QUFZ01000056.1:0-2998 GCF_003478725.1 Clostridium sp. AF22-10 | reverse complement strand
CGCAAGTAGTAAGACCCCTTGAAGACGACGAGGTAGATAGGGCAGAGGTGGAAGCGTAGTAATACGTGAAGCTGACTGTTACTAATCGGTCGAGGGCTTAACCAAAAGGATATGGTTAAGAATTGGATAGGTAAGAGGAAGTTATTTCCTGAAGGATGAAAGATAGAAGTAGAAGAAATTCAGTGTGCAGTTTTGAAGATATGTAAAGAAGACCGTTGTACAGAAATGTATGACGGTTTTTTTGTGTAATAGGAAATTCCTTGGAAGTCCCTATTACACAAAAAGGTACTAACGTGCCAATGATGCGCACGTATGCGTTGACAGAAAACTCATTGTTTTCTGCTTTTTATAGCCGCGGAGGTATCTGGTGTTTTGCACATCTCTTTTTGAGTGCTGTGCTATTTCTGCGTCGTCAGAAAGACTATCTCTTTCTATTTTTGCCAAGATTATATGAGTTCTGAACCAGAAATTTAAGGATGCGTCATGCTGCTCATGCAGCGAGAAGACGGTAACATCCGATGAAAAGAATAGATTTTTCGATTTTTTTGAAAAAGTAGTTGACATTTAAAATATAATCGGTTATACTTATCTACGTTGTTGGAAAGCAATATTCCTCGATAGCTCAGTCGGTAGAGCACGCGGCTGTTAACCGCGCTGTCGTAGGTTCGAGTCCTACTCGGGGAGTTTTTTGATCCATATACTTTATGGACCTTTAGCTCAGTTGGTTAGAGCAACCGGCTCATAACCGGTCGGTCCCGGGTTCGAGTCCCCGAAGGTCCACTCTACCCAATATGAGGTAAATAAATAATTTAATATTTGGCCCGGTGGCTCAGCTGGTTAGAGCGCCGCCCTGTCACGGCGGAGGTCGTGGGTTCGATCCCCATCCGGGTCGTTTTGATACGACTGTTATAAATTGGTTCGCGTAAGCGGATTGAGGGACAGAGTATCGTAATGGGGTCTTAGCTCAGCTGGGAGAGCATCTGCCTTACAAGCAGAGGGTCACAGGTTCGAGCCCTGTAGGCCCCATTTCATTGTCGGAAAGTAAGAAGAATTTCTGCTTGATATATCGATATAATTTGAAATGAATCAACAATAAAAGAAATTTAAAAAAATCTAAAAAACAGTTGACATTCTTCAGAATGAGTTGTATAATATGACTTGTTCGTTAAGAATAAAAAGTATGTGTGTGTAGCTCAGCTGGATAGAGCACTTGGCTACGGACCAAGGTGTCGGGAGTTCGAATCTTCTCACGCACGTCGATTTCTCTGGTTGTCAGAGAGCAAAAAGCATCCTTTTGAGGGTGCTTTTTTTGTGTAATAGGGAATTCAAAGGAATTTCCTATTACACAAAAAGGCACTAACGTGCCAATGATGTGCACTCGCGCGAAGATGCATGTTGTCGCAAGCGACGCGCTCGGCGCGAGAATGTGTCAAGGCAGCAACTGTTCACAGGTAGGAATTTTCTGAACTGAAAATTCCCTACGATACAGTTCTGGCAGCAGATTTTGTCGATTTGGAATGTGCAGTATCGGCAAAATCCCGTTGATGGGCACACGCGTGCGAACCGTAACCCTGAGCACATTCTTTATTCCGTTTACGACAGCCCGGAATTGACTTTTTACCGCATGACCGATATAATAATAGGGCTGTCCCTATCAAGGCAGATAGCTTTGCGGTTTCTATGAAAGACCGCGTGGAGGAATTATGAAAACAGAATATCTGATAAAAATTGGTTCTGTCGCGAAATGGCTGGTGCCGTTTTTTGCAGCGGTGGCGCTGCTGAACGCGTAGGTTTTAAGTGGGCAGAATAAAATAGAAAGGCTGGGAAGAAGCTGGGAGATGCATCACGGATTCTGACACAGCGGAAAGGAGAAGAGATGCAGTTAGTTCAGTTAGATATGAAGCAGATATCGAGCGAGGCAGAGATTTACGACTGCCTGGTCGGTCAGATGAATTTTACCAATGCCGATGAAAAACCGGAATGGATGAATGTGATTGAGATGAACGAGCGGGATCCGTATGAGATGGATACAGAAGAACAGCCGGAGGATCCGGAGTTTAAGAAAATTCTGGAGACACCGGAGAAGACATTGGATGGTCTGGTACAGATGCTGGCTGCCCGCCTGGCAGATGATTACTGCCTGGAAGTAATCCGGGATGAAGCGGCGGATGATGAGAAGAAAGAACTGGAAAAACGTCTGGAACGCGCACTGGAAGATGCGGCGCGCACAATCGATGAAAGAGACGGGAAATTGTATGCAATACTTGAGGATACAAAACCCATGGCATTCTCCGTTATCTGATGAGCCGGAAGAAGGATTGATTCCATGTGAGGTGGTTCGGTCTTCCCGGAAGACGATCGCCATCCAGATCACGGCGGAAGGACGCCTGGTACTTCGGATTCCGAGGAGGGCTTCGGTGCAGGCTGCGATGCGGTTTGCCGAGGAACACCGCGACTGGATTGAGGTTCACTATAAAGAAGCAGTGGAACGCCAGAAGAACCGGAAAACCTATGGAGCGGAAGAAATCCGAAATTTCACAGAGAAGCTGCGCCCGGTGCTCATGCACCGGGTTGCTTTATATGCGGCGTGCATGGGCGTAACCTATGGAAAAATCACAATCCGGAACCAGAAAACGCGTTGGGGAAGCTGCAGCGCAGCTGGAAACCTAAATTTTAACTGGCGGCTGGCACTTTTGCCGGAGGATCTGATGAATTATGTGATTGTCCATGAGCTGGCACACCGGCTGGAAATGAACCATTCCGCGCGTTTCTGGACGCAGGTGGAGAATATACTGCCGGACTGGCGGGAACGGCGCAGGCGGCTTAGGGAGTATGTGATATAGAAAAGAAGCACAGACATAGATGTACTCTCGGAAGCTTTCTGTGCTTGATTTTGTGAGATGATTTTTTGTCAGTTGTGCCCAAATTTCTGAGGCGTACGCGGTGCGTACGTTGATGAAATTCGGGTGCGGCTGGCGGAAAATCAGCCACAAAAGCA
>NZ_QUFZ01000055.1:0-3066 GCF_003478725.1 Clostridium sp. AF22-10 | reverse complement strand
TTTTTAATTAATTTAAGACCTTCTAAGATTAAATATCTCGTTTGAAGATTTGTTACATCAGCACGATCACCTATCATACCTAATGTAACCAAATCTAAATAATCATCTGCATAATTTACACCATAATATTCATCTAATACTTTTGTAAATTTATATGTAATTCCAACTCCTGTCATTGCTTTATCAGTTACTCGTTCCGAGAGTTGATTATTAACTATAATAGCTGGATTATTAGTACCATCAATACTATGATGATCTAAAATTACTACATCCTTTCCAGAGGCAATTAATCTTTTACACTCATTCACATCTCCTGTTCCTGCGTCTGGAACAATTATTAACTTGGAATCATCCTGTTCCATATCATCTATAAACTCAGATAATCCATGTATTTTTCCTTTATGAATAAAACATCGAATTTGAATCTCTGGCTTAATTCGTTTAATATATTGATAAATATTTGCTGCGGATGTAAAACCATCCGCATCGCAGTCCACCAATAAGTCAATCACATTGTTATTAGCAATGTGATTGACCACGACATCTCTGGCTTTTTCGATGTTATCAAAAAGGAGTTCACTTTCTACATTTTTTTCAGTTGGATGTAAAAAGGAATCAACATCTTCAATACCTTTCAATTTAAGAATATCTTCCAGTTCACACCCAAATCTGACTGTACCAAGTACATCATATTTGAAAGCCATTCTTATACTCCTCTCTAATTATTGATTAGTTCCAACATAAAGTTTATTGTCCATTAATTGAAGCAAAGTATCTTTTCCTTTATCACTTGGACTATCTTTATATCCCAAAAGACCGTTTGTGTCCCATAATACAGTTACAATTACAAATGCACTAAGTTTATCAATGATCTTATCCTTTATATGTTTCGCCCATTTTTTACATTCTTCTGAATCTAATTCTTGATACTGCTTATCTAATCCAATTATTACTTCTCTAACACCTAGCATGAGAATAATTCCTTTTTGATAATCTGTTAAATTACTTCCACATAAAGCGACAGTAAAATTATCTTCACCAAACATAGTGTCCGTCTGTAAAACTGATTTTTCAGCTTCCACAAGCATTATTTTTCTTTTTCTTTGAATAGCTTTCATATTGTGATTTAATCCGAAAAGATTAAGACCAAGTGAATGATTATAGAATATGTTTCCAATTTTAAATGGCGCATACTTTCCATATAACTCAATATCCATTTCAAGCATCGATCTGGCACGTACACCAATTAATTCATTGGATATGTTATAATGAGGAATAATAATCTTCTGTTGCCATACACAATACATGATTCCATATTTTTTCATACTTCTTATGGAAATTCCTTCATCTATCCAGCATTTAGGATAAAATGGTTGAAAAATTTTTAGAATAGACGGATCATATGGAACTAATTCTTTTTCTTTATTTATTTTCTTCGAACTCTTTTTATAACTTCTAATAAACTCCCAATCTGATATTTGTTCCTGTTTACCAAATCCATATTCACAATTATCCAGATTCAGTTTTATACAAATCCAGTTGATTGCTTTTTGAAACTCTTCCTGAGTAAAATCCTTATATCCCATTACTATACCAATGATGTCTAATTGACCACATTCTGTATAGCAATGAAATGATTTAGAGTTTTTATAATAATAGAGTTTTGGTTTATTTCCATGATGACAAATGGTATCAGTAATCCACATGTCATCATCTTCATAATAGAAAGTCGCTCCCATTTCTAAGAGTAACTTTCTAATATCTTCTTCTGACAATCTTTCTTTTAATTGCTGGGCGGTCATAATATACCTCCCCATTTAGAATTTTTTTGATAATTCAGTAGCAAGATCTGATCCCGATACTTCTACATCGCTTTCGATAATTCCAACGTCTCCCACATCTTCAATTTGAAAGTCAATAATTGTTTTTTCAATATCGGGAATAAGTTCATAATTGTAATCTGTTACAAAGCAGTCAACTTCTCTCATTGTACCCATGTTGAGCTTTGTCCATATGATAATGGATTTCCACTTACCTCCACGATTTTTGAAAACGTAATATGACATATTTGGTACAAGTTTTCCAAAACTTCCATCTGCTTCAAGAATAGGTTTAAGCTTCTTCAAATCCTTATGTGTAACAGGAAGTGCTAAAATACCACCATCTGTTTTCTCGATAATAGCCTTAGAACCCTTTAACGCCCCGGCATCTTTGTTACCATCTTCTTTATAATTATCATTAAGCTGAGTGGCAGATCCGAGATATATTTCAAATTTATTGCAAACAGATTTTAAAGCAGCACTAAATAAAAATAGAATCTGATCTGTTCTCAATCTTGTATGAGTTTTATTGTAATAGTATTCATATAGTGAAGGGGAATCATTGATATAATCAAAGAAACAAGCTACGATATTATGATTTAAGATATATTTTTCAATCATTTCAGAAATGGAATCAATAGTAAAATCTGGCATATACTCAACCCAATATTCATATGACTCTACATACTGAGCTGATTCATTTAAAATTTTTTCTTCTTCTGGAGTAATATTATCCCATCCTTCGATTCTTTCCTGTTCAATGCCACTAACATGAGCGAGAATAATATCCTGAATCTCTTTCTTCTCTAGTTCTGTTGAAATAAATAAAACTGGTTGACTTTCACCTGTTGAAATCCATTGACGTTTATTCCAATCATAGATTCTATCTGACACAATATTGCATCCATCAGCTAGTGAAGAACGTGATTTTCCACCGCCACTAATTGAACTTCGTAATATGTATTTCTTTCTCCTCATACCACGATATACAGTAGTAAGATATGCAGATTGAAATGGATATCCATATACATTTTTCTGATTTTTATGTTCTTCTAGTCGTTCTTTAATTCCATCTCCAACCTTAAAAGAATAATTATCACTAAATGTATTTTTCCACATACTCTTGAAATCCATGAATTTATTATTGATTTCAGTTAGAACATCCATACTTGTCATTTGACTGAATTTCAGAATTTATTATTGATTTCAGTTAGAACATCCATACTTGTCATTTGACTGAATTTCA
>NZ_QUFZ01000054.1:0-3293 GCF_003478725.1 Clostridium sp. AF22-10 | reverse complement strand
ATATGTCAATATGTTTTTAAATTTTTTTGATCTTTTTTCGGCTGGAATAGTAACCGATCGGTAACTTATGTTTATCTGATAATATAACATATATTTCTTATTTTACGATAAATTCATAATTATATAAAATAGTATCACAATTCATATAAATTATCTGACATTTTATTCTTCCCGTCAATGAGTCCAGCGGAGGATCAAAATTTCGAACGTGTGTTCGTTTTGTTCTGCTCAGTCTATAGAGAACGAGTGTTCGAGATTTTCGTAGTGGTATAGTATAGTATACTACCATATTTAAGCCAGATCCGGCGTACTTAAAACTCAAACATCCGTTCGATCTCGCAGCAGCCCCGTAAGCTGGTTCACCCACACACTCTGTCAAAAATCCACTTCCAAATTCCTCTGGCACTCCCCAAATTCCCAATAAAATCAAGTAAAAATCACTTATATAATCGCCTATTTATCCTTCATCTCCCTCCACCACTTTCCAATCAAAACATCCAAAACCCTAATAAAATCAATACTTTTCATTACATTCCACTATTATTTTCACATTCCCACTTCACCTCAATCCCCCAATTCTCCAATAAAATCAACCCACAATAAAATTATCACTTCATTTAGCACAATTCCACTATTATTTTCACATTCCCACTTCACCTCAATCCCCCAATTCTCCAATAAAATCAACCCACAATAAAATTATCACTTCATTTAGCACAATTCTTTAAATTATCTCACAATATGCCTAAATTTTCACAACCTTTTTACCCCATTTTTATCCCAAATCTCCTATCTCAACTGCCCTCTCTCAATCCGTCCTAATCATCCTCTCACTCAACATAATAAACCTCTCCATCCTCTCTCACTCCAAAATACCTTATCGACACTCTTATCGAGAAAACCCAATATCCAAAAGAATTTTCTGAATTATCTATCTCAAATTTACAACTCAACTCAATTCAAACCTCATCACCCCATTTCATCCAGACCAAATAAACTCACTAAAAATCTCGATACCAATACAAACAATTCAAAACTATTCTGAAAACTTAATCTCTCCTTTCACCCTCAAAAAATCCTTAAATAGGTTTGTCTACATAAATTGTTACACAATATAATGTTCAATCACAAGAACGCGTGATATACATTAAAATCACTTGATTTCAAACGAGAATCTACCTATTGAATACATCATCTCATCCACTCACTACATCTCTCAACATAGGGGGTATGTTTAAACTAAAACAAAATCACTTCATATAATTACTACTCTAGCAGTAAAAATAAGCGAATATAAATATGAAAACTCTAAAATATAAATTTCAACACAAGGAGAATTATTATGAAATCAGAAGAAATAACAATGAATACTTACTTAGTGCCTGTTTCAAGCCCATACTACTATGATTTTGATTACTTCATCCCAATTTACGCACATACTCAGGAAGAAGCATATCAACGTACTTTATCCTTAAAAGATAGTAATTATCATTTTGAGGGTAGATTAGTAAAAAAACCAACCTATACTTATTATCCTAGTAAACTCAAAGTGAAACTTCGTGTATACCATAATTCTGAAATTAATGATATAATTAACATTGCATTTAAAAATAAAGACTCTACACAAAATTCATCATCAGAGAAAGGTTTTGCACAAATGGGATACTTTAATGTAAACTGGAACAAATATACTACTCAACTAGCCGCTATAGCTAACAAAGAAAATTGGTCTAATTCTACTTATCCTAATAATGGGATACTTGCAAACTATATAGTCAAGACATATGAGAAATTATCATCAGAAAAGAAAATTGCTATTGGAAAAGATTATGCTCTGTTCAATACAGGATTATTTAATGAATATTATGATACCCTATACGCCTACCAGACAGCTTCAGATATATCTTTTCTGACTGGATATGAATTAGGTAGACTTGGAGTAAAAGAACGTCCTGCACGGGCAAATTACTTTAAGGAACCAGAACTGTTATTATTTGACTGGCATTATCCTATCGACGTTCACTATACCCATATTCTAAATGACGAGAAGAATAAGAAACGTTTACCAAAAGAGTTTCTGAATAGCAATAACAAAATCAGTATAATGAATGGTTCACTAGACATTATGAAGAAAAGAGTATCAGCAAATTATAAGTTAGCTGTACCACAATATTATGAAGGTAAAATTCAGTTATTATTACCACTCTGTTTAATGTCAGATGACAAACCAGATGTAGCTATTGCAGTAACTAAGAAAGATAATTCCTATCAAGGTCATACTTGTATTACATTAGATATGGCATACAATAATGCTCGTCTGATTGCAAAACCAGAATCTAATTGGTTATCCCAAAACTAAATACCATCTATATAAGACAGGGGAGTTCATCTCCTGTCTTATTTTTTCTTATGGGTTAAAAACGCATCAGAATCGTCAAGAATCGATTTTTATTTCATACCCTAAGAAGTATCCATCCAATACCATAGAATCGATTCTACCTTTATTTGGTTCATTTTAGCCCACAGATTCCATATTGTAATCATCACACTCTCACTCAAACTATCGCACTTCATTCTCTCATCAGTAGAGAATATTATATTGAAAGTCATTCAGACTAAAATCAAAAAGAAAAGAGGTATATTATCACATGAAAGAAAAATTCGACTGGAAACTGTACAAAAAGATTGCATTTGAATATCTCCACGCAGATCCAGATCTTGATACATATTTAATTCCAATTACATTCCTACCACTGTCTCATCCAACGCATTATTTAGCCGTTTATGCTCATTCTGAAGAAGAAGCTTATGATTTATCCATTGAGTATTGTTCTCACCGTTATATGGTTTCTCAGAGCTTTCTAGTAAGTCCTTATCAATGCTTTAAAGGTATTCTTGAAATTAACTATAAGCTCTTTAGAATGAAAGATGAAATTGAGATTATTAGTAAAGCTCTGGAAGAATCTCATCTGGCAAGAGAATATCCAGAGATGGAATAATATTTATCATTTTCAGAACGTTCGTTCAGTTGTATTATCCATTATCGTTTGATATAATAGCCCTGTCCATAACACACTTCAAAATTAGAAGTCGTAGGAATGCTGCTATACTTTTCTCCTTTGTAATTCCACACAGGTATAGTAGCAAATAAGAGGTATTGAGTTTCCTATTCTCAATACCTCTTATTTTTTGTCTAAAATCATCATATTTCCAATAATATTAATTCAAATCTCTCATGTAGGAGAATATATATGTAGAAAACAGAGACAATAAAAACAAACTACATATATTAA
>NZ_QUFZ01000053.1:0-3378 GCF_003478725.1 Clostridium sp. AF22-10 | reverse complement strand
CACGCCGCCAGCGTTCATCCTGAGCCAGGATCAAACTCTCATGTTAAAGTTTTGATTCCAGTCAAAATTCGCTTGGCTAATTTTAACCGTTATTACTGTTGTTTTGGTTTTGTTCTGAATGTTCTCTTGAACTTCAAGGCTTAACCAAAAGCCTTTGTTCTTAGAATTTTCAGGGTTTTACATACTGTTCAGTTTTCAAGGTTCTTTGTTGTTGTCTCATCGACAGCTTATTTATATTATCATAAGCAATTGACTTTGTCAACAACTTTTTTATTTTATTTTTAATCTTTCTCAGAAATCCGTTTGCGTTTCCGCTCTTATTTCCTCGATTGATTTGCCCTTGTCTCAAGGACGTATGTTATGATACCAGAGTTTCCAAGGATTGTCAACAATTTTTCTATATTTGTTATTCTTTTTATTTTGTTGTGATTTTTTAGAATATTCTAACCATTTGAAGTCTATGCATCTATTTCCCCTAATCCCAGAAATGGCATCGAATCAAAAGAATCCGATGCCATTTCCATCCATTCATAAATACAGCTTTCACTTTCCATCTACACTCTCATTTATATCTATTACCTATTCCTATACTACCTTCTCTACAAATGATACTCAATCAATTTAACTGCCAGGCTGACACCGCCGCAGACCCACATCACAAGAATTGGGTTCAGTTTCCATTTGCGGAGCGCTATAAAAGCTGCCGAAAAAAGAACCAGACTGCCCCACTGGATCACCCTCTCCCCATTTACCTCTGGAAGAACTGCTGCCAGTAGCATCGAAAGTCCGGCACCTGCGATCAGCGCCACTACCGCTGGGCGAAGACTGCCTAAAATATTTCCCATCGCAGAGCCGCCGCGGTAACGCCGATATATGTATGCCAGTACCGATACAATGATACAAGATGGGAAAATACATCCCCAGGTTGCCGCAACCGCCCCCGGAAGTCCCGCTATCCGAATTCCGACAAAGGTTGCTGAATTGACCGCAATCGGTCCCGGCGTCATTTCCGCGATCGTGATAAGATTCGTAAACTCCGTCATCGTGATCCATCCCTGTCGTTCCACAATCAGGCTCTGTACCAGTGGAATCGCCGCGTAGCCGCCGCCCACGCTGAAAAGCCCTATCTGCAGAAAGCTCAAAAATAATTGTATATAGATCATATCTATTCTCCCCCTCTATACCGCACCGGTCGTCTGCTCACGTTTTCTCATCCAGATAAATCGAATCGTTCCCGCCAGAATACCCGCCGCAATGATATAGATTACATTCACATCCAGCACAAAATCAGCCAGGAACGCAATTACCATGATTGCAATTGAATACAGCTTTTTTTCCTTCAGAACATTCACTCCCAGCCCACAGGAAACATCCAGAATCACAGCCGCCACGCCGACTCGCATTCCCTCTAGTGCTGCTGCCACCCAGACGTTCGACGCAAACGCGGCGTAACAGACGGATAAAACCGCCAGAATCGCCATCGGCGGAAGAATCGTTCCGATGACTGCCACCACCATTCCGGCAAACCCATATACTTTCCAACCAACCAAAATTGCCCCATTTACCGCAATCGCGCCCGGACAGGACTGTGCCAGTGCGGTAAAATCAAGCATTTCCTGTTCATCAATCCAGTGAAGCTCATCCACGAAACATTTCTTCATAAATGTCACAATGACAAAACCGCCCCCGAATGTAAATGCGCTGATATAAAGTGTTTTTAAAAATAAAACCAGCAGTTGATGCTTCTGTTTCATCTGCCATTCCCCCTTTTTCTATTTTATCTTTTGTCTCTCCCAGTTCTCCTTCACGCAAAACAACATTCCTTTTTCTGTGCCCATTATAACACTTGCCAATTCATTTTAAAATTACTATAATTTATATATAGTTCTTATTAAAATATCTATGATTCTCTATAAAAGCAACGCCGTCAAAAATAATATTTCTGACGGCAGGAAAAAAGTAGGACAAACATACAAATACGAATGTTTCCCACTCCTTATGAAACATTCAGGAAAGGAGTTTTCATGACACTGCGGCATTTCCGAATTTTTATCGAAGTAGCATCCGCCGGAAGCATCACACAGGCGGCGCGCAATCTCTACCTGACGCAGCCAACCGTCAGCACCGCCGTCCGGGAGCTCGAAGAACACTACGGAACATTATTTTTCGACCGGATCAACCAGCGTCTGCGAATTACCGGCGAAGGGCGGCGTTTTCTCGACTATGCACGCCATTTTATCCAGATGTACGATGAAATGGAACTGGCATTTTCCAATTCCGGAATCAGCGGAGTTCTCCGCATCGGTGCCAGCACCAACGTGGGGATTTCCTATCTACCACGTTTCATGCAGCTATTTCAAGAGACATATCCCCAGGTACACACGCAGGTCCATATACAGACGACCGCACAGACGGAAGCCATGCTCTTAAATGGGGCGCTAGATCTTGCAATCGTCGGCGGAACCATCCGCTCCGAACAGATTGCCCTGACTCCCCTGTTTCAGGAACACTACACCGCCATCTGCGCGCCGGGACACCCGATGGCAGGAAAAACCGTTTCCATCAATACATTTATGAAACAACCGCTGCTCTTCCGCGAAGTCGGCAGCACCTCCTATGAAGTATTTCAAAATGCCATCCGCCAGACCGGCTGTGAGGTCACCCCTGCCTGGGAAAGTACCTCACAAGAGGCCATTCTCGAAGCCGTCCGCCTGGGGCTTGGCGTCACAATTCTGCCAAGCGCTATGCTCGAAGCTGAGCTGAGACTCAGTACCATTTCCCGGATCTATTTTTCGGATTTTTCTTTTCAAAATACCGTTCATCTGGCGTGGCATCAAAGCAAGTTTCTGTCTCCTGTCATGCAGGATTTTATCCAAATGGCGCGTGAACTTTTGCCATCCAACCATATTTCCGCTCAAAATCCCCCGGGAATCTCTCCCCATGCATATCCTGTCCACAGAAATTTTCCGAGGCTCTCCCGCAGCTACGCTCACTGATCTGCGATATTGAACTACCCTGGGAAAAATTTCGAAATGCATCGGTGCTCTATCAGATGCCTCTTCGTCATTTTCTGGCAAATGCGTTCTTTTCCGCTCTACTGGAACCAGGCAGCGGACTGGAAGATATGATTCTACAGATGAAGGGGATCGCGTTAGAGTATGCCATCGTCCGCTACAGCCTTTTCCTGTGATGAATGCATGACGGTTCCGGTAAACTTCCGTATGAGACGGTTCGCGATTATCAGGTCATCATTATCCATATGACCGGATACGACGCTGAGGTTATCTGGGATTGGTTGCGAATACGTACAGATGATTGAAAATAATTTCTTCCAGTAATTCTTTTGAAATATAGGTATACCTATATTAAAGATTACTG
>NZ_QUFZ01000052.1:0-3662 GCF_003478725.1 Clostridium sp. AF22-10 | reverse complement strand
TGTTTTACCGTATTTAGAACAACAATCTGCTGTTAAATATGGTAAAAGAACTTTTTTCGTAATTTTATTTTCTACACACTTCTCTAAAAAATCAACAAAAGTAGATCCATTGTTCATACAATTAAACAGAATATTTGGAGTATCATCTATCTTCTCTGGTTTTTTGTTTAAGAACATATCTATACGCTTCTTTGCTTCCTCGATATAATATTCTCTGTCGAGATTATCAGGAATGCTTTGTACATTAACATCTGCATTATCTATAAACAAATGGTCTGGAGTATTAGCGAACTGCTCAAACGACTTTACACCTTTTTCAACTTTTAATTTATAAATAGATCCATCCTGAGAATTTTTACTTGCAAATACCCTATGAACCTTTTCTTTTAATTGGTTTCCTTGAACAGACGATACCTTATCATCTTTTTCTCTAGTTGCCTTTCCATACCATACTTCTCTATATTTCGAAGATAATTTAATAACTTTTTGAAACTTAACATATTCTGTACATTCATTGATTGTTTTTTCAATTGGAATATTGTATGCTAAATAATTTCTTACTGCATCATTGAGGATTGAAAGGTCGTTATCAATAGGTGTATTAAATTTCACCATTGCTCCCTTACACTCTAATTTACCATTCTTCTGAACTGCGATATAATTATTAACATCCTTTTGAATAAGTTTAGTATATTCATCAATCTCAAATTCCATATGAAGTCTTTCTCCTACTTCATTTATAATTTGAGTGACTTTTTCTTTCATTTCTTCATTCTCACATAATACGAAAATACCATCTGTATTAGTTTGTAATAACCTACAATATGGTTCCAACTTATCAATCAGATCGAGAATAAACATTTGTCCAAAAATACAAGTTAGATTAGCCATCAGTGGATCAAATGATGGGCTATTTCTATTCTTTGAATCACCATATGTACCATTAATTAGTGGCTTGAGAGCCTTATTCTTAGAGTTTCCTTGAGCTTTTAGTTCTAATCTGAAATCTCTCATTTGACGATAATCATCAGGATTTTTAAATTTTCTGCTTAATAGTCCATATACAATATCTGTTGTTGGATACATGGACGATACATCCGCATGAAGAATAATCCCTTCAAAAATAGATTCTTTATCATCAGCTCCATGACAACCTCCCCATGCAAATACATGGGGAATTCCAGCCACAATACAACATAACTGATTATTATGTTGATCATCTTCAGAATGGAGAAATTCTTTATATCTCCAGTTTTTAGGATTCATATACCACTGTGGAATAAATTGATATTTCTCAGATAATTGAATTGTATCAGGAAGACGAATATCAAATTCGTCATCAAGAGTGTGTTGATTTATAACATTCAAAACTGTACAAGCTAATTGGACTTTCGTTTTACTGATATAAGACATATCTAATCCATATAACTCAATAATATCTAGTTGTCCTTCGAAATCATCCCATGCGTAATCAAGAACTTTCAACATTTCTTTGACATCGTGAATGTTGTAAAATCTCATTTGCTCAACTTCTGTTTCTGTAGGTTCTCTCTCTAAGTCGAATGGAACTTCTGTCTCTCTAATATCGTCACCCATGAAAGCTTCTAATTGTTTAAGAGATGCATCCTTTCGAATAGTATCGTAATCATATAGCTGATATTTTTTGAAATTTTTAACTACTTGAAAAGGTTTCTTTCCTTCTTTAATAAGTTTATCATTTGCTATAGCAAACGAACTTCCTTCTAAAATAGATTTGAATATACCCGTATCGTATTGTCTACCATTGTATGAAATAAAAATACAATCTTTATAGTTGTTATAAAAATCTAATAACTTATTTCTATCATTTATAATAGTTATCTCTTTACTTCTATCCTCATAATTGATAAAAGTTACACAAAACCATCCACCTCCGGGGACTGAAGATAATACCTCAAAGTCATATCCGAAAATTTTACTTTTATCTATCATGTTAAATATTCTCCTTCATATACCCATTTATATCCACCTGCTGTATGACAATATTTATCACCATTGCAAACTTTTGATATTGTAGATTGACGAATATCTAAATTTCTTCCAGCTTCAGATGCTGAATTCCATTTTCTTATATATTCTCCATCCTTTGTTAATTGAACAATTGGTTTACTATTCTTTTTTCTTGTCATTTCCTTTGAATATTCTGAACATTTTTTACCATAATTAGGATTATTTTTGCCTATATAACTTGGTCTATTTTTGCTCATTTTTAATCTTGTTTCCAACGAATGATTTTTATGATACATTGGATTATTTTCACCACTTACATCTGCATGATTTTCACTCATTTTAAGCCTAGTCACATCATTTGGTTTACCATTAGTTCCACCAGATTGTAAGTTATAACCAAAATCACGATTAGTCGTATCATATTTATCAATTAAAGCAGTCTCAACGATATCTGCCACATCTTTAGACAAATTATTAAATAAAACAATATGTTCAAAGTTATCCCAACCATATTTCTGAATAGCATTATAAAAATATGGACATCGAAGATAATTCAATCCATTTTTATATCTTTTCTCTACATTATCCTCGCCAGTTTGTCCTATATATAATTTCCCATTCACTTTATTTATGTGAACGTATATTTTGTATATTTAAACCACCGCCTTATCCGAAAAAGCCTTGTTGTTTGTCACTTTTATAAAACATCCAATCTTCAATTACTACTTGAGCTGAGTTGCCCGATTTATAATCTAAATCAAATCTTCCAATAATATCAAAGTCCAAATTATCTCCAACAGAAATAATCTTTTTATATAAAGCAGCCAAAGAATTTCCTCTCGTCTGTTTGACAAATTTAATATTATGGAATGTAAATTCAATTCGATTTTGTTTAGCGCCTAAAAGATATAAATTATATTTATTACAAGGGATATTTTTGATAAAAAGATAGGATCAGTGATATTATTTCCCCAGATATAATTCCACTTAGCAACATTCTTTATAATCTGATCATGAATCTGATTTGATTCATAAACATTATATACATGATATGTTGGCTCATCAATTTTTCTCATTGTAGATAACAAAGATAAGAGTTTATTTGTATTATCGAAAGAAATTTCACATCCGAACGCCCCAGCATGTCCATCCACTCGATCGAACAACCCTGTATCTTTACACCACTGATTAAAATTGACAATTTCACATTTATCACTGCCGCGTCCACTGCCTTTACAAATATCACCTTTTCGTCTCATTAGTAGACATGGGCGTTGATATTGATCAGCTAATCTATTCGCAATAAGACCAGTAAAGTTTCCATCGACTTCATCTCCAGCATTACAAATTAAAATAGGTAATTTATCCATTTCATGTAGATTAATTTGTTCTGATAGTGTCTCTGCATTTTCTTCTGTGATTTTTTTCTGTTTTCTATTACTAGATTGACAAGCCTTAAAACATATTCTTGAATTGTCATATTCACAATTCCTTTTCCTCTGACTTTTCTATCTAGCATTCTATCTGAATTACATAATGCTTCGAACATTATGCATTTATCTTCATATTCTCCAATACGAATCATAGAGTTAATTAATGGACAAATGTAGAATCCTATTCCATTAATACTAACTTTATTATTCATAGAATACATTTGTGCATCTACTAATACA
>NZ_QUFZ01000051.1:0-3848 GCF_003478725.1 Clostridium sp. AF22-10 | reverse complement strand
ATGTGTAATAGTTTGTTCTAACATATTCTATATTCTCTTTGACTTCTTTATTTGTTTCTTCAATATTTTTGATACTATCGATTAGCCAATCATCTGCAAAAATGGTATATAAAGCTATTCCAATGACTATCAAAATAAATAAAATCATATTGTTATTCTCCCATCTGATCTACAATACGCTGCAACTTGTTAATATATATCTGAGCGTCCTTTTTATATTTAAGTTGCTTAATATCAGCAGGTACAAGAGCCAACTTCGATTCACCGAAAACATCATTATTCGAATAAACTTTCATAAACTGGCACATGGTTTCTATATCAATCCAATCTAAATCTGGCTGAAAACAAATCACATCACCTTTCTGTGGATACAATTTTCTCACCTTAATGAGTGTCTGCTTGAATAATTTCTTTTTCTGTCGCTTGTTCATATCTATCGCCTACCTAAAATATTGATACATACACTCATTTCTATATTTTTGTATCAAACTCTGCTCAATCATTCTTTTATCAAAATCATCCAACGAATTATACATATCCATGATATGCTTGTTTGGATTTTCGAGATAATCTGCGTATTCTTTGTCATTTTCTACTTGCAATTTTATATAGTCAAACGCATCAAGTTCATCACTAAATCCAACATTAAGTTCATTATCATTTTCATCTTTTATAAAAATCACTTCACCAGACGCATGAGTTTCTGGATTAGGACTTCTGGTTAATTTGTATCTTTCCATACTATTATTCTCCTTCGAATATTACTCTTATTGGTTTTATGGCTCCGCAATTTGTTGGTACAAGAAACACTTTGTCATTTCCAACCTGATCTTTAAATATTTTTGGAGCTTCAACAAATGTAACTCTTTTTGACATATTACTATCCAGCCACTCTTTAAACTTTTCAAGATTTTCTTTTTCAGAAATTGCAGCACATGGACTTACTTTATCTATTAACTCTAAAAATTTTTGTCTTTCATCTTGTGATAACTCCATACTGTTGTTCTCCATTTCTTACTACATCAAACTTAATTGGCAACATAGCTGTGAATCTACTCTGCATCCAAGGCTTTTCTTTAGTTGCAAACTCATTACCAAATTCTTCTGCCAACACAAAATCTCCAACAGTATAGATGATAGAATATCCGGTTAAGTCTTTTGGTATCTTTTTATTTACATTACAGGTTTTAAGATGAATCATTTTATCTATGCACTCACCCATTAAATCTTGAAAGAATACAAACGTTCCGTCACAATTACAACGCTGCATTGTAAAATATTCAAAATCTGCATCTGGATCACGCTTAATAATTATATTAAAATAAGGTTTATTACCTTTAAGATAAGGAACATTTATTAAAATTGTTCCATCTTTGGTGTAAGTAATAACCGTAAATAACTCTCGTATATCCTGTTCAATCATGAATTCATATTTATTATTCTCCATACCATTGCACTGACCTAATACAATTCTTTCTTTTACAAATTCTAATGATTTACCCATAATTCACCCCTCAAAAGAAACGTGGTTTTACTTTGATTTAGCATTGCATTTATATTGTTATATTTTCTGTTACTTCTTTCTAATATCCCATAAATAAGGACTGCTACATCCAAAATTATGAATACCGTACCAAAGAACACATCTTCTACAATCTTCATATCCTTCATGTGTTCTACAATACTCTTTAACTGTATTTATAGCATTTATAATTTCTTCACTTATGGATTCTGGTTCAATATACTCTCTTTCTTCAATTCTCATAATCAATTACCTTTATTATTTTTTTGATTGTACTTTTTGCTTGCTTCTGAAAATACATCATAGATACTTCTATATCCACCATCACTATTTTGTATATCTGTATCAAATAATTCTTTAAAGAATACTTTAAATGCTTCTAATTGTTCTGACTCTGATGCATTTCATCAATATCATAATTTATGATTCTTATTGCTCTGTCTAATTCCAATAGACCACCTCCATAGGAAACCAAAATTTCATACCTCCATAGGAAACCAAAATTTCATCTTATCTTAATGCTTTATAATTTGAATTAATTTTCTTCCACATTTAGGACAAAAATTAATTTCTAAAATATTGTCAGAATAATAATCATCTTGGCATTCATGCCAAATATTATATGTGTTATCATCTTCATTGTATGTAATACAATTTGCGACATCTCGGTCTACCCAATATGTTCCTTTTAATTTTTGTGCATTATAAATCTTATTGCAAAACTGGCACTCATTCATTAAACTTATTTGCTCCTTTTTATACATTACTTTTATTATTCTCTACTTTAACAACATATAAATTGCATAGGGATAGTAAACGTAATCCAGAACCAAGTTAAATAATAACTGAAATCTATGAAACTTATGATCTTCAATGTTATAAGAAAATACACTCTTGAACTCGCTAATGCTCACACATAAATCCCATAAGCAAGTAAATACCTGTAAAGCAGACATAATAATAAATTCAGTTGTTCCAATCTTATTACCTAACACTATGTAGAAAATAATTAAAAACAGTTCAATCAAAAATGTTAGAAAAATTACTGTGCCTTGCATTTCATCGCTATAAGGTTTACCACCATTCTGTTTTTCATTATTCTTTAGTTGCTTAATCATCTTGTTCTCCCACAGTGTTTTACTCAATGCACTTGGAGTGTTCTTTACTCTCAAAAATGCCAGAACGAATAAAATTGTTAATGCTAAAATCTTCATATTATAATATTCTCCTTATCTCTAATTACTGCAATACTCAAATTGCCTGTATACATATTTCTACCAACTCTTGTTTCATATCCAAGTTCATTTAATTTCTTATCAATTTCATATAACTCATCTTCATCTGCACAATAAAGTTTGCAGCCTGCACAAATTTCTATAACACGAACATACTTACTATTTTTCTGAATCGGCATAGTCATATATAGATGATTGTCGTGTAATCTATGGTATTCTTCAACTGATACATACTTTTTTAATGCGTTTCCAATTTCAACACTATTGAGATTACATTTATCAATCGGATCTCTGATTAAATTACACTCTACTCTATTTCCTCGTTTATAATCCGACATATTATTATTCTCCTAATCAATTTCTTCAAATGCAACACTATTGAATTCCACATCTGGAAACTCTTTTATATATACAATTGTGTGCCAAGAATGAACTAGAATATCTTCCAATGTATATTCTTTACCAACTTCCAATAAGTGATGATTTTCACCGCCACCACCCCATACGTCATCATCGTTTCTAACACATTTAATTTTTCTTCGTTTTGTATTATAAATATCCATTTAATTTCCACTCCTCTTCCAAACACCTATATATTCCTGTGACTCCTGTTTGAATCTTTTTAACATATCAATTAATGCATCTACTTCTATCAAATCATCAAAAACAATCTCAACTGGATCTTTTTCTTTTAAATCCGTAAGGAAATGGTTTGACAAAACATTCAAATTTAATATCTCTGCCCTTATGTCTGAGTGTGATTTCATTAACATTTTCTTTGTCACCAATCTTCAATATTTTGCCTCCTTGTGAAATACGAGTTTCATTACTTGTTATATTCTATTCAAATAAACAAGATAATCAGCTTTATAATGGATGTCATCTACATATCTATCGAAATTTTTCTTAACAAACCAAGCATAAGGATTAATTCCATCATTTATTTGTTCTGCTATTTTATCTGCCTTTCTCTGATGTTTATCTGCTTCGTTCTGCATAGACATTCTCTGAGAATCCCATATTAATTTTGGAATAATATCCATACATTTTCTATATTGCTCTGATTCATTAATATATTCTTTAATAATATT
>NZ_QUFZ01000050.1:0-4147 GCF_003478725.1 Clostridium sp. AF22-10 | reverse complement strand
TCTACGGAGGATAATATGAAAAAGTATACAAGAGAGCAAATTTCTGAAATTGTCAATAAATGTTCTGATGAAGTTCTCGAAAGAAACAAAGATAGATTCATAGAAATTGTGTCAGATATTAACATGTATAAAGCTGATCCTGAAGCATTGATAAATTTTGTGACACTTTTTTATTTTGAAATGCAACAAAATTGTAAAGAGACTATCATTGACACATTAGATAAGATGATAAATGGATAGAAAATAGGAGAGCGGTTATGCCCTCCTATAATATATTTACATCATCATTTAAGACTAGAGCGTTTTAATAAGTTCTCTCCAATAATCAAATCTATATCTTACACTAGCAGAAGAGTTTGTTCCACTTTTAACATTATTTTTATATTCCGTATTCTCATCATAATTTGATAAGAATTCTTTTACTGTTTCAATGAACTTATCAAAATCTTTATTATCTTTTAACTCTATATGCTGCGTAAAGTATTACAGAAAAACTTGTCTTTGGAATCTTTGTTCCCTCTTCAAGACCTTTATCAAGTTCCTGCATTCCACTTTCCAGTAATGCAATCTTGTCTGGATCAATATTTTCATTATAGTAATGAATAAATTTCTTTTTATCTGCACCACTAAATGATGTAAAATCATGTTCATCATCTGTAGAACAAAGCATCAATGTCTCAATGGCAACGGCAATATCTACAGCCTGTTTTAACTGAGCCTCAGTCAATCTAAATCTTAATAAGTTCATATTTTTAAGATCCATGACTACATCGATCATATCATCGGACATGATAACTGGAAGCTTCTGAACTACATTTAAAGGTTTACCAGAATTAAGTCTTCCAAACATTTCCCTAACTTCAAGATCTGTATATTTACTAATTTCATAAATCACAAGTGATGCACCATCCAGTGTATCTTTTACTATCTGATCTAGTTTACTATATTTCTTTCCTGCAATTTCGTATTCAGTTCCTTCAATTGTTACAGGTTTTAAATCTTTAGATAAAGCAAATTCATCTGCATAGAAACTGTTTAATGTACTTAATCTCTGAACCCCATCAATTACATACTGACCATTTTCATCGACAATAGTATAAATTGGTGGAACAACATATCCTCTAAGAAGAGAGTCAATCAAAAGAGACTTTTCTTTTGTTTTCCAAACAGATTCTTTTCTCTGTAATTTATGCTCTAACAGAATCACTTTGCGTTTTACTTTACTAACTGTAGGCTTTATAAGTTTGTTTCCACCATGTACTTCCATATTGTGTTACCTCCTAAAATAATTTCCAAAATTTGATATTTTCAGATTAGCACAATATGAAATAAATGTAAATATATTTGTTTAAAATATTGAAATTATTTGTTTCTAAAATGTGATATTTCTCAACAAAGAACAGAAGTTCCGACTGTTGAAAAATGTTGAATTATGGTAATATGTATAATGTAGATGATCCGTGAACGCAACCACGGCTGTTGCGTCATCTACATTGTACCTTGTCAATTTCACATCCCTAGATATATTAGGGGAAAGTGAGTCTGAAGTTCTATGAAGAAACGACATCATGTGGGTTCTCCACGTTTTAATTTCCAGACTGTGAATGTAGTATCTTACAGAAAGGAGGTGAAAACATGGTTGACCAAATACTAAATTTTGGATTGAAATTCGCAAAACTTGGAGCAGTAGTGATAATCACTCTTTCTCTACTATCCAAAAGCGTAGAAACTTTTCAAATCTCTTTGAGTGACGGAGATTATGAAATAAGTGCTACATTTTACGAATAGTAAATAGTCTTCAACGCATAGTTTTTACTTCCTTTGTGCAAGAACTTCCTAAGTCACATCTATTGAAGGGCTGGTATTTCTTACCGGTCCTTTCGTATATATATTCTCCCATTTTGGAGAACAAAATATAAAAGTAGTTTACCACCTTTATATTTCTGATTGATTATGGTAAAATCATGCCAGAGTCTTTGTAACTACATTACCACAGTGTAGTTCATTGCACGACAGGATTCTTGGTATGATTTTACCATGTGGTAGTGTCATATGACACGTATTGAAGAAAAGTGAATAAATTCTGTCCGTTCTGGACAACAAAATTCCCTTTCTTATATTATTGCAATTCTAACTAAGAAAGGAGGTGAGTTTCAAATGGATCTATTTCTACAGAGTGTCAACAGTGTAGGAACATTATGGACTGATTTGTATTTTGCAAATTATATTGGAAAGATATTAGTCGTATTAATAATTGCTTTCAATAAAAATTTGTCAGATGAAAAAGTTAAATGTCTGTCTCAAATGTTTTCTACTGACATAAATCTTCCAAAACTCCATTAATTTTGCTACTTATTTATTCTTTAGTTTTATTCTTCAATATATTCTCCTTTAGGACTGGTACTTTGTTATCAGTCCCTTCATTTATATATTCTCCGTTTTTGTTGAACGAAGAGGGTATGTTTCATTCTTATCTACCTTTTGAAACGAAAGGTCAAACATAGAAGATAAGTTCTACATTTTTATAATCCATCACAGATTATCCTGTTTTGTCAGGAACACCGAGCGCATATTCATCAAGTATCGTTGCATATAACTTGATGTGAGAGTTGTCGCTTCAGTTGAGGCTTATCTCCAAAAAGAGATCTATCCTAACGGATAAAAGGAGCGTCACATTGTTACGATTCTACTATGTCACCATAGTAGAAGAGTAGTGATACATCTGCATTACCAGATCGTTGTACCTTCTTCCCCGTTCATTGTCTCAATTATTTATTTATCACCGTGTATTTCACGGATAACATACTCTAAACCTTTGTATCCAAAGTAAATTATGTATGTTGTCGGCAAATTGGTCTTTTAAATTATTTATTTTGAGGGAATGTATTTTATCCCTACCGACATTATTTAAAGAAAAGAATGTTGATATACCAGCAAATAAGGTCGGAACCGCACCAATAGTATCAACAAATTTTGTTGCTAAATTTATTAAGCTAGTTAATAGGCTAATTCCATTTTTAATAGCATCACTATCGATAAGTTTAAACCAGAATTCCTGTCCACGATTCTCTAGTTGTGCCATTTTACCATCAATACTATCTAAATAGGAATTTAATTCATTAGCCGCTGAACCCTGAGCATTTTCAGATGATTTCTTAACAGCTTCAAGCTGTGTCGGATCTTGCAATATCGCTGAAGCAATGTTGGATCTGTTTTTCTTTTAAGTAAATAAGATTCGCAATATCTTATCAATTAATTATGCTAATTTTTCTTTTAATATTAAATCAATATTTTTAAACTCCCAATAAGGAATTCTAATTAAATTTATGCCATTATTTTTACAATATTCATTTTTAAGTTCATCATGATATTTTATAGTTTTATGATTTTTTAAAGCTTCTTCGTTCGATATGCCATTAAATGTCACTGGCTTAAAATGGTGTTGTTCGATATGCCATTAAATGTCACTGGCTTAAAATGGTGTTGACCATCATATTCAATTATTATGTTTTTATTTGGAAGATAAAAATCGAATGGGAGATATGTTTTATCTCTACAATCAGAAGACGTGTATTGATCTATAGAAGACGTGTATTGATCTATATGTAACATAATTATTGGCATCTAAATAATCTTTTATTTTCTTTTCACCTTTTGATATTTATATTTCTTTTTATCTAAACAATATTTACAGCCAATAATATTTTCACGTTTCATATTTCCACGTGTCATATATTGAATACCAACTTTAGAATGGTTTGGACAAATAAAACCTATATTCGCTTTTCCATCGATCATTTTGCTATCAATATATTTAAATCCTTTTCTTTCACATAGAATTTTATCTTCTTTAATCTTGCAATCATCTAACGCATTTTTATGTGCGTTTTCTGTTACTTCTCGACCACACCAATAACAACCACGACCACTTTCGAGATGCCCCAAACTAATTGTTTGAACACCTTTATCTTTATGTTTTGGACAAATATATCTCAATGTATTTGCCGCCATATCTTTAAAATCTGACTCATCCGATAATAAAATATAATTTGTTTTTTGAAATGCTAATAATACATCATTAAAAGAATGTTTTAATTTAGGTTTAACCAATCCCAATCTTCTTCTTTTAACAGCAATACTATCTGGT
>NZ_QUFZ01000005.1:0-175570 GCF_003478725.1 Clostridium sp. AF22-10 | reverse complement strand
ATGTACTCTCGGAATCTTTCTGTGCTTGATTTTGTGAGATGTTTTTTTGTCAGTTGTGCCCAAATTTCTGAGGCGTACGCGGTGCGTACGTTGATGAAATTCGGGTGCGGCTGGCGGAAAATCAGCCACAAAAGCAAGTGCAGAAAGACTCCGAGAGTACATTCTAAACAAGTTCTATATCCCGCGTACCCGTCTCCGGTACATCACAAGCGACGTCAGTCCAAAGCAGGCAGTCAGTGCCGCCATCAAAAGCAGATACGAAAGCGATCCTCCCAGCAGTCCCGCCGCCCGTACACAGGGCGAAGAAATAAGGAGCGCCGCTGCCGTCACACCGACATAACCCAGAAAAATTCGTTTCTGCTCCTGCATAATGATGAGTGCATAATAAAACAGATTCACATACGCATTGAACGCGCCGCCCAGAATGATAAACGCCAGCGCCAGGCGGCATTCCCGCAGCATATACGCAATCTTCGGATATAACATTGAGAGAACCGGGATTCCGAGAATCCAGGCACCCCCGACTGCCAGCGCCGTAAGCGCCGCGATGATTGCCGCCAGCCGGCCTACCGTCCCGGCAAATTCCGGGAGCGCATTCCGCTCCCACTGATCCGAGAGTTTCGTGATATACGGGCGGATGACGAAGCCTGCCACCAGATTGATGACGCTGGTCGGCATAAAGATCGCACCGAATACCGCCTGATACTTGTCCGCCATATTGCCCTCGATCGCATATTTCGCGGCAGAAAAAATATAAAAATCCAGAATAACCGATAAAAACAGGACTACATTTTCTTTAAACAACAGCCCGACACGCCCGGAGCGGACCTCCCAGTCCACCTGCGGCAGATGACCGATTACCGAAAAATCAAACAGGCACACGCCCGCCAGCTGCGCCAGTACCGCCGCCAGGCAGGAGCCAACCAGGTTGTGGGTCGCATTCAAACTGCCTAAAAAGACACCGACCGATAAAACCGTCCTGAATGCGTTTGATTTGCCCGTCAGATACAGGCGTCCATCACGCTGAAATTCTGCCTCGTAAGCGTCCGCGAAACCGTCGATCACCTTGTACGCGACCATTAAAAACACCGTCGCCGCCTTGACAAAGGCATAGTCCCGGTTGATCACCGTCACATAAAAAAGCCCGGCTACCAGCGCCGCGCCGCAGGTCATCAGGCGCAGCCGCAGATATTCGCCAAACGTAAACCGCCGCCTCGTATCCGTGATCTGGAACGGGCGGATGCCAAAATAGGCCACCATAAACATATGCTGACCAAATGTAGAATACGCAAAGGAGAAGATACCGCCCTCATCCTCGCCGACAATCTGGATGACCGCGATCGTCAGCACCATGGACGCCAGTGCATAGAGAAAGCTCCCTATCATATTCCAGCTCATATTTCGTTTTTCAATCTGCCCGTCTCCACCGATCAGGGCGTTCGCTAAATATTTTACCACTACAGTATCTCTTCCTTTGAAAATTCCAGCCGGCTCGGCGTGTGTGTTTTGCGTTTTTCAACCGGCGGAAGCTGCATGAAATCGCCATACATTTTTGTCAGCATTTCCTCGATATTTCCTGGGAAATTCATGCGTCTGCCCTCAAATTCCAGCTTCCGGAGCGGATAACAGCGCGCCCGATCCACGACATTCCAGTATGGGCTTGTGTCCGGCAGAAATGCCATCCGGCGTGTCCGGTATTTATTGTATTTACGGCAGACCCGCTCACAGCGCATCCGCAGCCACTGAGGCGAGATATGGAGCAGCTTTATCGCCTTGTAGACCATCCCGCAGACCGCCCAGATAAGCTTCGCCTTGATGCCCCGCTGCTGCAGCGTCGGACGCGGAATCGCCCGCAGAATCATCAGCTTACTCCAGAACCAGGCCGTCCACGACTGAATCTGGTATAGAACCGGGTTGTCCGCCACATTGTCAAGCACATAAAGATCCAGAAAGATGCCGAACGGACAGTCCACATCCTTCATAACCTCCTCAACAAACACCGTCCCCTTCTTCACCAGACGGGTTGTCATCAGCGGATAATTGGGATATCGCTCTGCATTGAGAACCAGATACCGGTCGCTCATCTTCTTTTCCACGATCCGGAGCAGGCGCTCAAAATCCCGCCGCGGCATCGCAATATCGATATCGTCGTCCCAGGGAATAAATCCCTTGTGCCGCAGCGCGCCGATTCCCGTTCCGGCTATCCCGAAATATTCCAGATGATAGTCTTCACAGATCCGGATAAAATCATCCAGAATCGACAGAATCTCTCCCTGCAGCTGTTTCAGAACTTCTGGCTCATAAAATTTACTGTCCATATCGATGTCTGTCCCCTCCATCAAGCCCGCAGAACACCCCACGCCTGCCGCAGCTGATCATATTTTCCTTAATAGTATGAGGGTATTCTACTATATTTTAAAAGAAAAGTAAACCGCGGCTACTTTTTACCCTCTTTCTCAGGTTCCCACACCTCTATCTCCCGCTTCCATCCAAACAGGTGTCCCGGAAGCGAATATGCCGCTCCGATCCCCAGCCCGATTGCGACCGCCATCTTGATTGTATCCATGCCATACTGGAGCGCCAGCGCTTCCTGCCCCATGAAGAAGTTGTAGGCGGTATAGTAGATCGCCGCTCCAGGCACAAGCGGGAAGATGCCGCATACCAGAAAGAGGATCGTCGGCGCTTTCCGCTGTATCGCCAGACAGCGCGACAGCATCGTCAAGACCGCGCTCGCCGCGAAGGTCCCGATGATCGGCGTCTGATAAGCTGCCATGACCGCCAGATACACGCCCCAGCCGACTGCCCGCAGATACCACAGTCCAGCCAATACTTCTTCGGGACTCCAAACAGTGCCGAAAAGGCGGCAGTTCCGACACAGGCCGCCAGAAGCTGCCCCAGAATTTCCCCTGCCATTTCCATCAGAGCATACCTCCCATCGCAAACATCCAGAACCGCAGTGCCACACCAACTCCGATCGCAATACAGCCCGCCGTCAAAAAGGCGTCTACAAAACGGATCAGACCGGATAAATAATCATTTTCCAAAAAATTCCGAATCGAATTGGTCAGAGGCACACCCGGCGCCAGCGTGAACACAGCTCCGATCATGACATGATCCAGGCTTTCTCCCAGCCCGATCCAGCACAGCAAACAACAGCACAATGCAAGCACGCTGCTCGTCATGATCGTCTGCATCATCCGGGACGAAGAAAAGCGCGGAGCTGCGTATAAAAGGAACAAATACAGCAGCACTCCCGCCACAAATGCCGCCGCCGTATCGCGCAGGCTGCCCTGGAACAGGTAACAAAATCCAGCGCTTCCAATTCCTGCCGCCAGAACCTTTCCCCGATTTTCGAGCACTTTCATGTGTTCAATCTGCTCAAGGCGCATCCGCATCTCATAAGGACCGCATTTACCCGCCGCAATCTTTCTCGACAGATCATTTAAGGCATCCACCCGGCATAGAATCGTAGGTGCCAGCGGCACATAACAGATACGGCTGGAATAAAACCGCCCGTCAATCACCACATTTGAAAAAATCCCATTCGCAATCACATACGCATTAAATGCTTCAAGACGCAGCGCCCGCGCCGCATACTCCATCGCCTGCTCCGCCCGGAATACCTCCCCGCCATTGGAAAGAATCGCATTCCCCAGACGAGTCACCAAACGGAAGCGCTCGATCTGGGAACAATCCTCGATCGAAGCACGTACTATTTCCTTCATTCTGTTTCTCCCCCTGTTTTTATTTTCTGTCCACCTGTTTTCTCTATCCCATTTTCTCCCCCTTCTATCCGCTCACTGGTTCACTTCTCCAAATCCGCCGCCCATTTTGGTCTTTTCCCAAAAAATCGTTCCATTTCGAATTAAATTTACCCGTCAAAACTACCCCTTTAGTTGACGTTCCAACAAAAATCCTGTATAGTGGATATGTTATATTAAAGAATGATGCCGCAAGGGGGATATATCTATGGATCATAATGTTACCATCGGTGCCAAGGTGAAAGCCTTCCGTACCGCAAAAAAATACACACTGAAACAGCTCAGCGAAGAGTCCGGTCTGTCCATCGGCTTTCTTTCCCAGTTGGAGCGCGGTCTCTCTTCGATCGCAATCGACTCTCTGGCAAAACTTGCCACGATTCTCGGAGTCAGTCTGTCTTCGTTCTTTGACTCCTCCGCCGATCAGGAGAAATCCCCGGTCAGCCGGAGTTTTGCCATGCACTGTTCCCAGATCAACCCCCAGATCGTACAGTACCTGGTCAATGGAAATGCACAGGGATTCGCCTGTCTTCCGCGTATCTTCCACCTGATGCCGTCCGCCACCACAAGCTCTGAAAACCAGCTTGAGATGAATCAGCACGACGGTGAAGAATTTATCTACGTTCTGGAGGGTATCCTGACCGTATATCTGGACGGCAACGAATACTGCCTGAATCCGGGCGACAGTATCCAGATCCACTCCCAGACCCCGCATGACTGGGTCAACAACACAAACCGTGTCGTTAAGATTCTGACCGTACACACGCCGAATCCGTTTGTTCATGGGAATGAAGTCGTATTTTAATTACAGTCTGCGCGGTATAGAAACATAATAAAAGCTGTCTCTTTTAGAATTTCAAGATGTTTTTATTTTCTTTTTGGTTTTCCCATCTCAGGAAACAAAAACTCCTGCACTTCTGAAAAAGACAGCTTTTTCATATCTTTTACACCGTATACACCGTTTTTCCTGCCAGATACACTTCCAGCACATCATCCAGCGCACGAATATTCTTTGAGACATCTCCCTTTACAACCAGCAGATCCCCCGCCAGGCCCTCTTTCAGGCTACCCGTCTCCTTCTCGATTCCAAGCACGCTCGCCGCATTGTAGGTTGCGGTTCTCACTGCCTCCACCGGCGTGATTCCATAGTCTACCATATAGCCGAGTTCCTGATGAATCGGAAGCGGCGGTGCTTTGTAGAGTACCATGTCGCTGCCTGCCAGCACCGTAACTCCCGTGTCATAGAGCTTTTTGAAATTGTCCCGGTACGCCTCAAACGCCGGTTGGAAAAATGCCTGATCGTGAACGGCTCTGGCGGCGATCGGGTTGTCCATGTCCACACCCGCCTCGATCATCTGCTTCGTCTGCTCATACAAATACGTGTACGCCGTGATCGTCGGCGTCCAGGCGATTCCCTTTTCCGCCATCTGGCGCGCCTGCGCCTCTGTTAAAAAGGTTCCGTGCTCGATCGTGTCAAATCCCGCGTCAATACACATCTGAATCGACGGCTGCGTACCCGAATGAACCGCGATCTTCACCCCCTGGCGGTGCGCCTCATCCACCGCTGCATCCAGCTCTTCCTGCGTAAATTCCGGAATATCGCCGCGGTTGCTCGTCAGGATCTTGACCCAGTCAGCTCCCGCACGCAGCTGTCTTCGGATAGCGGCGCGCACGCCCCACGGGCTGTCCGCCTCCTCGACCCCATCCTGATGTCCGTGTCCTCCGGTCATGCAGATACCTGCGTCCGCATGGATGATCCGCGGAACCGCCACATACCCTTTCTGCCCTGCCAGACGCAGCTGCTTCATCAGATTGGGCGGGCAGGACAGATCGCGCACCGTCGTGATACCGAGCCGCAGCGACTGTTTCGCCTGCTCCAGCGCATAGTATGCCACCATATAATCGTCATAATTATCCAGATCCGGCTGGCTGTAGTAGTAGCCGAAATGCACATGCATATCAAACAGTCCCGGCAGGATCGTCGCCTCGCCGTAATCCTTTACCATCTCTTCCGGGTAGCGCCCCGCCGCTTCCGCAGCGTCTCCTATCCAGCCGATTTTTTCCTCTTTATCCAGATACACCGCCTGATCCTGCAAACAGGTTCTGCCATCTCCGGTAATTAAATACTTCGCCCTTAGAATCATTTTCACGGACTTCCTTTCTCTTTTTCATAAGCATGAAATTTTCAGTCGAATATCGTCATTTCACGCAGTTTTTCAGTTTTCTATATCGTAACACCGGGATTTTGTTCTTGTCAATATTGGAATGCGGAGTATCCGGTGAAACCTGTTTTAAAAAAGATGGGCAGGCAGAAAAAGAGCGGCACACATTTCTGCATACCGCCCAAACCAGCGACTGTCCACACACAAGCAGTCACTCTGAATTGATTCATTTTATTTTTTAGTAGAACAATCTGTTTACCGCACTGAAGATACCGCGGATAGATGCTCTCGTAATGTTAGAGCTGATGCCGACACCGTAGGTGCCCGGCCGCTCTTTACATCCATCAGATGGATGTAGGACGCTGCCTGTGCGCCGGAACCGGAACGAAGTGCATGCTCGTTGTAGTCCAGAACACGGATCTCGATGCCAAGTGCCTCCTCGATCGCTCTCTGTACCGCATCGATCGGTCCGTTACCTACGCCCTCAACGGTGCGCTCGGTGTCATGAGCGGTAAAGGTAAGAGTTGCAACGGTTGCGAATGCGCCGCCCTCGTACTCCTTGTCTGTGATCTGGCATTTTTTGAAGTGCATCGGCTCTTTTCTGTCCAGGTAGTTTGCACGGAACTCGTCCATGATCTGCTCCGGAGCTACCTCGCCCTGCTTCTCTGCAATCTTCTGGATAATGTCAGCAAACTCTTTGTGCATTCCCTTCGGAAGACGGAATCCGTAGAAGGAATCCATGACGAAGGCTACGCCGCCCTTGCCGGACTGGCTGTTGATGCGGACAACCGGCTCGTACTCGCGTCCGATATCACTCGGATCGATCGGCAGGTACGGAACCTCCCAGATGCCGTCGGTTCTCTTCTGCAGCGCCTGCATACCCTTGCTGATTGCATCCTGATGGGAACCGGAAAATGCGGTAAATACCAGCTTGCCTGCATACGGATGTCTCGGGTCAACGGTCATCTTTGTGCAGCGCTCACAAACCTCGGTGATCTCCTTTACATTTTCCAGATTTAACTCCGGGTTGATACCCTGGGAGAACATATTGTAAGCGATATTTAATATGTCAATATTACCAGTACGCTCGCCGTTTCCAAGCAGTGTACCCTCGACACGGTCTGCACCTGCTAAGAGCGCCAGTTCGGTCGCTGCAATGCCGGTACCACGGTCATTGTGCGGATGGATACTTAAAATAATGCTGTCACGGTTCTTAAAATGCCTGTTCATCCACTCGATCTGGTCTGCATATACGTTCGGAGTCGTCATCTCAACCGTTGCCGGAAGGTTGATGATGATCTTATTGTCCGGGGTTGCGCCCCACTCTTCCTGTACAGCGGTGCAGATATCCAATGCGAAATCAAGCTCGGTTCCGGTAAAGCTCTCCGGAGAGTACTCAAGGATTACTTTTCCGTCGTAATCTTTCATATATTTCTTTACCATGCGGGTACCATCGATCGCGATCTGCTTTACTTCCTCGCGGTCTGCATGGAATACAACCTCACGCTGTAAGGTAGAAGTTGAATTGTAAATATGTACGATCGCCTTCGGAATACCCTGGATGGCATCAAAGGTTCTCTTGATCAGGTGCTCGCGGCACTGGGTCAGAACCTGTACAACTACGTCGTCCGGGATAAGCTTGCGCTCTACTAACTGGCGCAGAAAATCGTACTCAATCTGGGAAGCTGCCGGGAAGCCAATCTCGATCTCTTTAAATCCAAGTTTTACCAGGAGATTGAACATCTCAATCTTCTCCTCTACGACCATCGGCTCAACCAGTGCCTGGTTGCCGTCGCGCAGGTCAACGCTGCACCAGATCGGCGCTTTCTCAATCTCTTTATTCGGCCACTCACGCTCCGGGTAATCTACCACCGGAACTCTCTTATATTTCTTGTAATTTAACATGTCTTTCTCCTCCATCACTCTATCCCTGGTCTCGTTCCAAGTACCTCATCATCAAAAAACGCATTTCCTATCATCCTAAGCTTTGGAGTCGATAGATCACGCCGTACCTTTTAACAATGAATAAAATTACTGATTCTGGTCTAACCCCATCATAATCATCCCTTTTCTATCATAAAAGAAATTATTTCGATTATAGATTATACCATCGGAAATAAAGGATATCAAGAGAAAAACGGGACAATTACAGGTGTTCTGGCATTACTGTACACGCATACGTGCCCAGTAACTTCTGGCATCTCTTACATAAAATTATCTATTTTTTCTGTCCTCTGGTTTTTTCATCTTCTGTCTCCAGGACCGTATCAGATGCGCTGCCAGCCGGTTTCCAAAATACCCAGCCGCGCATCCCACAATCATGCCGCCCAAAACATCGGTCGGGTAATGCACATATAAATACATTCTTGAAAACGCCATCAGGATCGCCAGAGGCAGCGTGATTTTCCACCATTTTTTCGCCCCGGCAAAGTACAGAGCCGCGACCGCAGCAAACGAAGCCGCCGTATGTCCCGACGGGAAGGAATAGTCCGCCGGGCGGGCAATGAGCAGCTGAATTGTCTGATTCACATCGCACGGACGGATCCGGCAAACCATAGGCTTTAGTAAGATATTACAGATGATCGCATCCAGACAGAGCGCTGCCGCCAGCGCAGCTCCCCATCTTCTCGTCCGCGGAATCATAAGCAGCAGGCATGTAAACAGAATCCAAATCATTCCTGCATTTCCAAGCCGCGAAATAAACACCATCCAGACATCGCCCACCGGCGTCCGCATCTGCTGAATCCAATCCAGTATTTGTAACTCCATTTTTATTTTGCTCCCTCTGTTTTTTACACAACTTTATGTGCGAGCCATCTCCGGCCCATAAAGCGGAATGTGAATACGATGCCCCGGATCGTCCAGTCTGTAAACATGCCGATCCACACCGCGATCGGTCCGAAGCCATGGACGCGGCAGAGATAAATGCACAGCGTCACCCGGAACGCCCACATACTGATGCAGGAGAGAATCATCGAAAACTTCACATCCCCGGCAGCCCGCATTCCATATGCCGGAATAAATGCGAGCGTCCAGACGATCGGCTTTACCACCGTGATCCATCCGACCATGTAGAGACACATCTTCGCACTCTCCGGCTCCATGCCGCCCAGAATCGTGACCGGTTTCGTCGCCAGAAATACGAGCGCACAGCTTGCGATGATGACGATCTCCGCCACTGCCGTCAATTTTTTGATATAATAGATCGCCTCATCCTTGCGCCCCGCGCCGAGACACTGTCCGACCACCGTCATCATGCCGATTCCGATACCGATCGCCGCGATGCCGTTTAAGTTTTCCAGAATATTCGTCATCGCCTGGGCTGCGATCGCGATCGTCCCGAGGGTCGAGACGGTTGACTGAATCGCAAGCTTTCCAAACTGGAACATCGCATTTTCGATACCGTTTGGGATTCCCAATGAGAGAATCCGCATAATCCGGCGTCCGTCCGGACGGATATGCAGATAGTCACGCACCGCAATTTCCTGGCTGGGATTGTGCAAAAAGGCAAACACCACCACTGCCGAGATAACGCGGGAACCGAGCGTGGCAATCGCCGCACCGGCAACTCCAAGATGGAAGCCCCAGATAAGCACCGCATTTCCGGCGATATTTAACCCGTTAGAGACGACCGCGATCGTCATCGGAAGCCTTGTATTTCCCTGCGCCCGGTAGATCGAGGAACCGGCATCATAGAGGGCGATAAATGGGAACGAAAGCGCCGTGTAGAAAAAATAGATCTGCGCTGCCTCCATGACATCCGCCTCGACGCTGCCGAAAATCAGCCGCAGCAGCGGTCCGCGTGTCAGAAGGCAGACTGCCATGACCGCCGACGAGATGCACGCCACCACAAAAGATAACTGTCTCGCGGATTCCTCCGCATTTTTCTTATCTTTCTGTCCGATGTACTGGGAGCAGACGATCGTGCCGCCTGCTGCCAGCGCATAGAATGCCTGTATCACTAAAATATTGATGGAGTCAACCAACGAAACCGCCGAGATCGCCGCCGCTCCCACGTTGCTGACCATAATGCTGTCCGCTGTACCCATCAGGGAGTTTAAAATCTGCTCTACGATCAGCGGAACCAGAAGAATCCGCAGATCGCGGTTGCTGAAAAGATGATTTGTCTGCTCTTGTCTGCCCATATGCTGTCCTGTAACTTTCTATATTTTATTCTCTGTCCAAATGGTCTGTTTTTCTAACGGTCAGGCATCACATGCACGGACGCCGCCGCATCTGAGACGAAATTACCCCCTTAGCATGATAACGGATAAATATAATAATTCCCATTTCCCTATCCTTCGTTCACCAGCGTCAGAATCCAGTACAGCCATGCTCGCACTGAACTTGACCTTCGCACGATCAGATTCTCCCCGCAGACCTGGTATTCCCGCATTTTCTTTGCGACATACTCCTTGTCCGGAACATCTCCGATCTGAAGGGCAGCTTCAAATAAATCGTGGAAAATCGGGTGTTCCAGAATCAGGCGGACGTATTCGAGCTGGCGCGCCCTATACGGCAGTTTCAAAAGCCGTCTTCCTATCGCCGTGATATGCACTTTCACGCCGTCCTCATCCGTCTGCTTCTCCGCCAGCCCCAGATAGCGGCACGCGTTGAAATAATAGTCCGACTGTCGCTCCTTAAATCCAAAAAGCTGCGCGATCTCCCCGCCCGTCATTGGATTCTCGTTCAGGCGCTCCACCAGTGAAATAACCTTGTAAAAGCTGTCCGCCTGGATAAAGGTAACCGCCGGTTCCGGCTTGACCTTTGTCCGTGCCCAGACATCGTATAAATCATCCAGCGTAATCTCGATTTCCTCTAAGCTGTAATTTCGCTCCTGCACCAGCCGCAGCGAATTGTAGTAGCGCAGGTCCGTAAATTCATATTCCAGCAGGCGGAAAATATTATTCGAATACACCATAAATACCGGACGGATCGGCTTGTGTATCTTCTCCGCCCAGAGTCTCGCCGGATAATAAAGCTGCCGGATCAGAAAATTGCTGTGGACGACGTTTTTTCCCTCGATCAGCGTAAATACATTCTCATTTTCAAATCCACCGTCGATCTCGACCTGCGAATTCTGTACCTGGATAAGTGGCTTTTTCTCAATCGGCTCTGATTTTTGATAGTCGCTGACATAAAACTCAAAATTTCCAGACCCCATCCGCCCCGAAACCGTCTGCACCATGCGATCCTCGCCCAGAAAATCATCCAGAATCCCCGTGATGCTCATAACGTTGATCGCGCTGGCTTCCGAGCGGATGTCATGAAGGTCGATCGACTCAAAGTAATCGGGTATCTTCGCGCTCGTCACCCGTTTGATATCGGACGGAATCTCCGGAAAATCCTGATACAAGTCAAACTCGCCCAGCACATAGCCGCCGCGCGACACCGGAAGAATCGAAATCTTCTTTCCAAACACCCGCGGCAGGGATTCCCGCGTGTCAAATTTCGTCATCAGACGCGGTTCCTTGACTTCGCGGATCTGGTCAGCGGTGATGTAAAACCGCCCATGTTTCTCAATTTCCCGCTCAATCCGGTATTTATCAAATAAAATTCTCCATTTATCATCAATCAAGCTCATAATTGCGTACCAGAACTTCCTGAATCTCTCCGCGCTTCTCCGGTTTCACGTTGATCGCGCGCTTAGCATCCACGTGGTCGATGATGTAATCTTTATATAAATCCTCGATAAATTCGCAGGACGAATTGGAAAGCAGGAACTTGATGCCCTTTGCATTCAACATGTCACACTGCTCTTTTAATGCGATCTGCTCTTCCTCCCCGAAGCCGCCCGCGGTGTAGCCCGTGAACGACGCCGACGAGCTAATCGGCATATAAGGCGGGTCAAAATAGACGAACGCGCCCTTCCGGATGCCCTTTAACGCCTCGCGGTAATCGCCGCATTTGATCGTAATATTCGCTTTATTTAAATACGCATTCAGCGCATGGATAGTCGCCTCGTTCGTGATATTCGGGTTCTTATATCTGCCCCACGGAGAATTGAACTCGCCGGAGCTGTTGACGCGGAACAGGCCGTTGTAGCAGGTCTTGTTCAGGTAAATGATCCGCGCTGCCCGCTCGACGTTGGTCCGCGTCTGATACGTCTCCTTGTCGCGATCCCACGCCCGCACCGTATAATAATACTCCTCGCAATTCTGTTCCTTATGGGCGCTCAGCGCCGCAATCAACGCTTCCGGCTCTTCCTTGATCATCCGGTATACATTGATCAGCTCTTCGTTGGAGTCATTGATCACCGCCTTGTTCGGCTGTCTCCCAAAGAGCACCGCACCGCCCCCGATAAACGGCTCATAATAGGTCGAACATTCCGGGATCAGCGGATTGATGCTGTCCAGCAGCTGCCGTTTGCCGCCTACCCATTTGAGGATGGGCATGACGAACGGATTTTTTCTTGACATCGGATAGGGTACCTCCTTCTGTTTGTCTTCCGGATACATTGCAATACAAAAACGGGAAATCAGATGTCCGCTTGTGCTCTGATTACCCGTTTATTATAATCGTACAACTGTTCTAGTTCATTATACTTGACTTTGGGGTGGATGTCCAGCATTAGAACCGGAAATTCCTTATGTATTCTCAAGCTATATCATTGACTCGTATACTTCTCTCCTAAACCTAAGTCACATTTTGCATGACCTTTATTACAATTATATGCAATTGAATATCCTTTATCCGTAGTAAAACTAACTGCACAGGTTCCAGCCTTTATCTCAGCCTTATGCCCATCTAAAAAAGTCACCGAATGCCAGTCATAGTTGGGATTTGTATGCCAATCCGTTTTAACTTTCGGATTCTGTTGCTGGGTAGACATATAATCTGCCTGTATTTCCGCATAATATGCCCTGAGATTCGCCCAGTCTGCCGCCACCTCTGCCTTGTGCATCTGTGCCGTAAAAATCGGGATTGAAATTGATACCAGTATTCCAATAATAACAACCACTATCAAGAGTTCAACCAGTGTAAAACCTTTCTGTCTCTTCATCACAAATTTCTCCTTCTGTCAGTTTATGTTATTATATTCGTTTTTTCCTCCTAAAGCAATTACATGATGTTGGGGTCAAAAATTCTCCCGCAAGCAAGCTTGCGTCGGACTTCTGACCTTTTGACCCTGGTATCATAACATATTTTTAACAAAATCGATATTCATAAATCAAACAAGACAAACGTATGTATTTCATTTCAGTACATCCAAATTTATCGAGACGGCTCCACTTTCTCAGCCGGCCAGGATTTTCTCAGTGCCGCATAGGAAACCAGAAAGTTGGCAAGCCATCCTGCCGGCACGGCAAGCCAAACAAAATTAATACCAAAACGCGGTGCACCGATCAACGCCACGGACAGGCGGATCGCAAGATTTACCATGTTGGCAACGAGGAATGGCCGCATGATTCCGAGTCCGCGAAGGACTCCATCGGTCGCCATTTTAATTCCCATGAAAATAAAGAAGTAACCAAGCCATCTCATATAATCCCCCGACACCTGATAAGCCAGGGCGGTTCCGTCTTTTCCAAGGAACAGTGATGAAATCTGCGTGTGCAGCGTTTCAATGACAAGGAAAGCAAGCGCCGCAAAACACACATCCAGCACCAATGCTGCGTGGTAGCCTTTTTTGATGCGCTGGGTTTTGTTTGCGCCAAGATTCTGGGAAACAAATGGGGAAACCGCATTGCCGATGGACACAAAAATCAGGGAAAAAACATTCTCTACACGCATCGTTGCCGCGTATCCGGCGAGTGCTGTGTGCCAAAAGGATTTACCACCGCCTGTACGATCATCATACCGATGGATACGGTAGACTGCTGAAGAACCGACGGAACAGCAATCCGAAGCATCGAGCGCAGCTCCTGTCCCTCAAACCAGGCAAAGATACTCTTATACCGCCGCATCCGGTAAAAGAAAATCAAAAGTGAAAACACAGCCGAAATGCCCTGTGCGATCAAAGTTGCAAGCGCCGCACCGAACACGCCAAGTCCCAGACCGGCTACCATCCAAAGATCCATTACAATATTCAGGATTGATGAAAAGATCAGCAGTCCCAACGGAATTTTTGATTCACCGATGGAAGTGAACATGGTAGAGAGAATATTGTACATGAACAAAAACGGAAAGCCCACAAAATAGACCCGCAGGTACAGCACTGCTTCCTCCAGAATATCGGCAGGAGTCTGTAATCCGCTCATCATCGCATGGGAAAAACAAAAGCCAAAGACACCAAGGATGATGCTCAGCAGCAAAAAGCTGATCAGTGATGTAGACACAATCGTTTTCATTTTTCCATACTCTTTGGCACCGAAATAGCGGCTCACAAGCACACCTGCACCAGCACCGGCCCCCAGTGCCACACAAATGAAAACATTCGTCAGCGCTGCACAGGCGCCAACCGCCGCCAGTGCGGAGGAACCCACAAACTGGCCGACGATAATGGAGTCCGCCATATTGTATACCTGCTGAAAAAAACTGCCGAGAATCATCGGCATTGCAAAAACCGTCAACGCTTTCAGCGGCGCATCGGTAATCAAATACTCATCTTTTGACATGATCCTATTCCTCCACAACTTCCTGCTTTTTACCCGAAAGCACAAGCTTAGCAAGTACGATCCGTAATTCGTGCACAAAAATTCCGGCAAAACCAAAACAGGATCCAGAAATAATTGGCATAACATTGTTAATTCGTTTCATAATTTCACTCATTCACTTTCTGCGCCACAGTTGCAGCTATGGTTATCCGATGCCTCCATTGCCTTTTACTGTGTTCAGCAGCTGCTGGGAATGTATGTGTACCCAGCATAATATTTATATAAACCGCCAGTTTTTCTGTCTATTTATATTATAATCGATCTTCCATTTAAGATACAATCATTATACACAAAAAAGCTCCGCCTATATTTTAGTATAGACGAAGCTTCCTAATTCTAACTCCTAATCCTCCATATTTTCTCTTCTCAATAGCTCAAACAATGTCAGCAGTCCCTCACACAAAACAGGATCCAGAACCGGAATTCCTACTGTCTTTTCGATGGAGGGAGCAATACGGATACTGGACATTCCTGTACAGCTAAGGGCAATCACATCGGCCCCCATCTCTTTCTGCGCAGCCGCTGCTTTCATGGTGGCTTCATATCCTCTGTCTGTCATCAAATCCAGGACATTTTCTACCCCATCTCCCTTTGCATTGTCTACAATCCGATCACCGAATATCCGCTGATATCCTGACGGTACATCTTCGGTAATCCCCAACACAGCCGGATGACTGCCAAAAAACAGACTCAACGCTGCAGTACTGGATCCCGCTCCTATAACCGGAATCGGTACAGCCTGTCTTGCCTCCGGAACTCCCGGGTCACCGGCACAGCTGATAATAATAGCCTGACAGCCTTCCTTCCACAGTTCCACTGCAAGATTCACCACCTTAGGTACACCTACAGCGAATGTTTCATCGTCATGAATTCCCTCCGGTTGATCCGGAATACATCGTGACACTACCTGGAACATAGGGAAATACGATTCTATCAGCTTTCCATGCAGCTGCAGCAATTCCTCGTCCTCTGTGGTCAGCACCCGAATCAGACCAACTTTATAAGTTTTCATATTATACGTTCCTTCTCTCTTGGTTCCCTAAAAATAATTTCATGAGCAAAATACTCAGGCAGCAATTGAAATATCTCCTTAAATCTGGAAAACTCCATCTAACATAACTAGCTTGTCATCCAAATACAATGTGGGATTCTTAATAATTCCGTCCATATGGCAGTCTGCCTGATTATTTCCTCCAAATCCTACGTTAGTACCAAAGGCAATATGAACCGTTTGATAAGCTTTCTCATCCTCCAGAATAACGCCGATCAGTCTGGCCGCATAGTTGGTTCCAATGCCCAGTTCACACAGAGTGGCATTGTTCCTATTTCTCAAGAGAATCTCCAGTTTCTCTGCTTCTTTTCCTTGGATGCTTTGAAGAACCCCGTCCTTCACTTTCACTTCCAAAGGCTGTTCTAATAAACCGATTCCAACCATAGATCCATCAATTACCATCGTACCATTTGCTCCTGTCTCTATCGGAGCTATGTATGACTCTCCGGAAGGAAGATTTCCCGCCTGCCCCTTTTCCCGATAGACACCAGGCTAGATACTCCACGCCGTCCCCGAAGATCCAGCGTTAAAACATGTCCATCTTTCTCTATGCGGGCTGTATTGGCATTCGTCAATAAATCAGTCACCTGCTCTGTAAGTGCCATAACACGACTGTAATCTGCAGTCATAGCACCCATGGCAAACATTTCCTCCGTGATTCCCGGCATTGTAGCAATCCTTGCTCCAGCTTCCGCTGCCTCAATTTTGGCTCGTGTATGCGTAATAGATGTTTTCATGGGGCAAATTACCACATCCGCCGCTTTCATGGCAGCTGCCACTACAGCGGGTGGTTCCTGACCAGACACCTCTCTAGCAGTCATAGTCATTAACATAGCTTCTGCTTTCAAAAGTTTAGCCGCCTGATACAAGGCCTGACCAATGGCATACTTCTCATCATCGGTCACTATCAGTACATTCTCCCCTGGTTTGACATTCATGCAGTTTGTTAAAATATTTTTTCCAATTTCCGCCAGTTCCATCGCATTTCCCCCCCTCTTATGACAGCAGTTCCATCATAACCCGGACTGCAAGTGTCCGGGACAAAATCACCCGTTTTCCAGATAATTTTTGAAATTGTTCTTTCATTCCGATATTATAGCCAATGCAGTCCATTACCACCAGATCCACATCCATTTTCGCTGCAGCTCTAGCCGCCGCATCCAAATCATCCTGGCTACCGTAGGGAGAAGCCGGAATAATAATACTCTCCTTTACATACTGATTCCACTTTTTCTCTGTCTGATCCACGTGCTGCGGTGTTGGAACCACTACAGCGATCTTTCCTCGATTAGACAAGGCTGGCACAAGCCCATTAAGCACCTTGCACGGAAAAATCAATGGCACTTTAGAATGAAACACAGCCGGAAAATCCCCCGTGCACAAAAACAGAATCAAATTTACGCCCTGCTCTTCCAACCGTTCGATACACTGCTGCAGCTGGGGCAGAATATGTCGTTCGGCAATCATAACCGAACTTCCGTCTCGAAGTCGTGAGATTAAAGTATAATCCTCTGGTCCTGGTGCAAATGCCTGGATATCCTCCCGAGTGAGCCCATCTAATGCACCTGCCTGAATTAGTTCCACCTGCTCACCCATCAGCGGAAACAGTTCTTGTACCACATCCGTCCTGGGTGACTGCCCAATGGTTATTGCTCCAACTTTCATCTTCACCATCTTAATTTCCTCCATCTTATACTTGCCCTATCGTAACTGTTCAGTACTTTCACAGTCACGCGCAATAAATGCACAGACCTACTGAACCGTTACGTCCTATCTACAAAGGCCCCGCTGCCAGTATTTTGGCGGCGGGGTCTTTCGCATAGATTTCCTTATCTCCTTATCAGAATGACACACAATCCACAATAGGACGGTTGATGATCTTCTCTACGCCCGCCAATAAGTCCTTGTCAAACATGGGAGCCGCCAACTTCAGATGCTGATAACCCACATGAATGAGATAAACTTCTTGGCCCTGTTTCAAGTCAGATGTAGGCGTTGGCCGTCCAGTCTGGCTGTCAAATGTCATAATCAGATCAGGGAATGTGCCTTTGCGCTGTCCATCTGGTCCATCCACCGTCATGTACTCATTCCAGAAAGACATCTCATATCCACCAATCTTAACGATACCTACATCAAAGCCGCCTTCACTGCGCAGCTGATACTCCTCTACCGGACCGTGAGCCAATATCTCACCGCCTAAAAATTCACAAACCTCCTGCACACCATTTTCTACCGACTTTTCTAATCCCTGTGAATAACGGCGTCCCGTCTCAATAGCCAGTGACAAGCCCCCCACAGCGCTGTTTTTTTGCAGGAACGAAGCCTTCACCGGGTTCCGGATTACAGCCACAAGGCCTCCAGCCTCCACAGCAGCCGCCCGCACCAGTTTAGAACAATGATCAATAGAACCTGTAACTGTACATTCCACGTGTCGACCCAATTCCTTTCGTCCGCCCACACAGGTCATGGTAGTAATATAATTGGGATCACGATGAAGATTCAGGCTTCCCATCACTCCCGTAGGATGAGCACGGCCGTTGCAGGGAGCGTCTATCAGAGGGATTCCCAGCATGGATGCCTCTAGCCATCCATTGAACGTAGAACCGCCTCCATTCTCATTAGTAACGATACCTCCTGGACGAATACCCGTGCTTTGAGTAAAGAGCTCCACGCAGCGCATCATATCTGCCGGGGAGACAAACTTCTCCTGTGCGGCAGGAGCCCCTACCATAGAAGCTGTGACAACCACGGTTTCCGGATCAATCTGATCCAACGGGGTTAATTCCAGCTGGCTGAACCGCACAGCCAGATCTCCGAACTCAGCTCCGGTCTTTGCCGAACCGCCTCCACCGCCGCCAAGAATGGAGCCACCAAGAGCCGCCCAACGGACATGTTCTTCTGTCAATTTCATTCTAATATGTTCCATAACTTTCTTCCTTTCTATATTCTACATCAAAATGCTTCCACCTTAATTCTTCTTATTTGCCATCAGATTAAATACCACATGCAGCACAACCGTAGCTACCATACCATTAATAGCCTGAATGCCCGGAGAGAAAATAGCAACTGCTACACCACATCCCCAAGCCAGAACGGAAGGCCACTTGATAAGTGGAAGGTTTTCGTAAGAAATGTCATTATAATTATAATTATGTTTTACTCCAAACAAAGGCAGTACCAAATAATCAGCCACCATAACTGCAGCCATTGGCGGGATTACAATACCAAGCCATGTCATATACGGCACAAAGTAGTCCACCACACCACAGAAACCTAAAGCAATTCCGATAGCGCCCAGAACAATGGTAACAGTGCTCTTTTTCTTCACTTCGATAATGTTGCATGTCGCATTGGATGCGGAGTACAGGTTCTGCTGGTTAGTTGTCCATGCAGCTAAAGTAATAAGCACAGCACCAATGATTCCTGAACCAGTGGCCAATACGCCGATGTAATCAGATACTACTCCGAAATCCCATGTTTCCAGATGCAGAGCAGCTGCAATACCAGCAATTGGAAGCAGAAAATGACCAAAGAAAAGACCAGCGATCCAAACGATAGAGATCTTTATGATATCCGTCTTTGCAAATCGGCCGCAGTCGGGAACAGTAGCCATTCCGGCTGCCCAGCTGCCAATAACTGTGGTAACGCCAGTAGCCATGGTGCCAATCTGACTTCCCGTAGGCTATAAGAGAACAAAGAATCTACGCCAATCAATCTTACACAGTTAACCAGTGCCAAAACAATAAACAGAAGCAACGGAATCGCTGCAAATGTGCTTAACTTCTCCATTCCCTTAAATCCCTTAATTGCTGTAGACGCCATCATAATTCCGCCCAGCACTGCCAGAATCGGTACACTTATCGGAAGATACTGAGACCAAATCTGCCCAAAGAAGCCCAACTGGGTGGCAAACCAACCCACGGAGGTCACACAGATAATCGCCGAGAAAATATAAGTTCCTACCCGACCTACGGTAAACCGAATCAATGACATTGCTGCCAATCCGGTTTTTGAACCGATATACACAGTCATAATCATGACCACCACTAATATAATATCACCGATTGACAGGGCAATGAGAGCATCCCGAAACTTCATGCTGGATCCCAACGCCGTACCTGTAGCCAAGTCTCCTACTACTACATTCCAACATAACCAGACGAAAAACATCTTAATCCATCCGTACCGCTTATTCTGAGGAACCGGAGTATAAATATAATCCTGATCTTCCACGTTAGACTCAGTTGTCACAGCATTCACATCTTGTTTTTTATCACTCATATGGCTCTCCCTTCTTTTAAAGCACACAATCCGTTTCTTCTATCAACTTGTCATACCATGTAGTATGTCTGGTCCCAAGCATTGGCTTTTCTCGAACAGGTTTATCACTGGACATCCACTTTCATCTGAGAATATAAATCGAGTATCCATTGTCATATCTGCAAATCCGCTCTCGTTGAGCACCACCTCATTCCGCGGTACTAGGAACATATCTGGACCAAATATGCCGCTCACTCCTTTTTGAGCCGCAAAGGCTGCGTATGTACTATTTTCATTAGCCCTTACCCTAGCAAGATGATAATGTTCCACCTCCTGTTGAACCTCTGGAATACCAGGAGGGCACGACGGATTTTCCACCGCTGGAACAGCTAAAATATCGCATCCGCCATTGGCCAGCAATCGAGGCACTTCCGTAATAAAAATTTCGTTGCCTAACAGTACACCGATTCTGCCATAAGGGCGATCAAGGACCAGTCCGGCACGGTCTCCTGCTTCCGCCCACTGTGCTTCCCTCTCAGTCAGATGACTCTTCCGATAGTAATGTCGAGAACCATCTTCGCACAAGCATGCTGCTGCATTCCATAGCTTCCCGTTTTCTTCTAATACAAAGCCCAGAATCACATCCACATGATTCTCCATGACTAGAGAAGATAGCTCTTTCCACACAGGATCATCCTCTCGAATGGCCATGCACTGTGCTTGCTGCAAGTCATCAGGCACACCTCCAAGCACCAGTTCAGGCAGAACCAGCAAGCGCTCTCCTTGCTTCCCAGCTTGACTGATAGCCTGCTTTACAGCCATAAACCCTTCTTCCCGATTCTCTGGCTTTATGCTGCATACCGCCGTAGAAAATTGCTTTCCCTCAAGCAATGGCTCCGTAGCATATGCTTGGTAATACTGACTCTGATACCATGGATAACGCTGTAACTGAAGTTCACGGTAGAGCTTCGGGCGGCGTAAAGGAATCTCGCTTCGATCCGGCTTCATCTCTAAATCAATCTCAGCCATAGCAATTCCATCTCCATAAGGATGACACGCCACTACTCTGCCCTCTGGATCAATAATCCCGCTTCCGCCGCAGAAATCGAATCCTTTTTCATTTCCGTGTCGATTAGAAGCAATCACATACATACCGTTTTCCTTAGCACGTGTCAGCCAGATAGATGAAGGGATAGATGGCTCGTTCCAGTTCATAGGCGAACACAAAACCTGTGCTCCCATAAGCCTGCTTAACCTAGGTCCTTCCGGATAACTTAGATCCATACAAATCTGTATGCCTATATTTCCAATAGGAGTATTAAACACCTTTACCGGTTCATCTCCCGTTTTAGCCCATGTACTATCAGGAACATAATGGTGCATTTTCCGATGTCGGCCAATCAGCCCCTCCGGTCCTATAAGAACCGCTGAATTGTACAACCTCTCTCCATCCGACTCAGGAAGTCCTGCAACCAAATAGCAATCTAACTCCTTTGCTAAATTCTCCAATAATCGTACCGTTTGCCCATTTGCTATGGGCTCTGCCATCTCGGCCGCCTGTTCCATGCTATCAAAATAGTATCCAGTCGCACACATTTCTGGCAGGACAATGAGCTTCGCCCCTTGAGCTGCTGCCTGACGCACCAAGTTCGTCAGAGCAGCCAAGTTTTTCTCTTTATCCATAAAATGGCAGTCATATTGGATTGCAGCACCTTTGTATTTCATGATTCTCACGCTCCTTTCTATCGTTCATTTGTTCGATGTTCCTATTATAGGAACAGCATTACTTAGATAGGAATTATGTTTTTATATTAGCATCTTGTCAGAGTCTTGTCAATATATTACATCATTTTCTAACAGATTAATTTTATGTCAATATTTTTAGCAACAAAAAAAAGAAACCCAGACAAAAGAGTATTTCTTCTGTCCGAATTTCTCATATTATCATTCTTCTTTGCATCTCAACAAATCAATCAGATATTCTACTGTAATAGTTTGAGCCCATTTGATTATTGATCTCAACAGCCAGTTGACGCCCCTGCTGAATATATTTCTCCACAGCGTCTGGTCGTTCCAAATCATATACTCCCCCTACACTCAGACCAGCCACTAGCTGGTTAGCTGAGTTATAGATAGGAAATCCGACGGCAAACAGTCCCTCTGTCAGCCTGTTATGAGTAATATCATATCCACGAGCTCGAGCAGCTTTCAAATCCTCCTTCAGCTGAGTCTTCTCCTCTTCTGCCAACTCTAAGCTATTGAGATAGTTGCTTTGAAATTGAGGCGAAGCAAATGCCAGTAATACTCGATTGCTTGCCCCACGAAACAACGGGTATACTCCCCCCACAAACACTGAACTCAAACGCCCAGTATTATCTGAAACCACACGATCCACACACAAACTCTGATTCCCACACGGAATAGTAAGATAAGTGCTGATCTTGGTGCGCTCATGGAAATTCCAAAGAAAATCGTGAGCAATTCGTTTAACATCCAGCCTATGCACCGCACAAAATCCCAATATCAGCACCTGCTCTCCCAAAGAGTACTGTTTCGTAAAAGGATCCTGTATTAAGAATCCCTCTTCGGTCAAAGTATGTACCAATCGATAGGCGATGGTTTTTCCCACCCCCAGCTCCCTGGCAATCGACGGCAGAGACAGTGTATTCTGCTGTCTGAACATTTCTAAAATAGTTAGGGCACGGTCAACCGTCTGCAGGTAGCTCGCATCCTCCTTTTTATTTGGATTCATCTCTCCTCCTTAAGTTTGTGATTTTGTAACTGTTCAGTACCTTCACAGTTACGTGATTTTTACTCTCCCGCTGCTTCCCGGTAAGCTTTACTGCCCACCTCGCTCCAGATTAGAAGTCATACCGCACCACCTGGCAGTTTTTTACGCCAAAGGATGCAAATTCTTCATTGGTCATATCCGTAAAATACGACTGAATCATCCTTGAAATTCCATTGTGTGCCACCAGAATGTATGTCTTATGGTCAGACTCCTGTTTTATTTCATCCAGCAGATTATAGATACGCTGTGCAAGCTGCAGCATGGATTCTCCCCCTTCATATCGGCAGGCAAATGACTCTTTCGCCGTCTTAAACTCTTTGCCGTCTCTCGGCGTAGACTCCCATTTTCCAAAATTCTGCTCTATGAGTCTTGGTTCTTCCCTGCAGGGAATCCCGCTCATTTCAGAAATAATTTTTGCTGTATCTGCTGCACGGCTAAGGGGTGAATAGAGAATTTCATCTGCCTTGATTCCGCTTCCTACAATATTTTTCCCGGTTTCAGCCGCCTGCTGCCGTCCATGCTCCGTCAACGGACTGTCTGTTGCTCCGCAAATTTTATTCTCCACATTCCACACAGTCTGTCCGTGTCTTACAAAATAAAAATGTCCCATGATGTCATCCCTTCTCATTAGCTTCGCAAGCTTTTTTATACCCAGGAAATTCCCTGCTGCCTATCATCGTCATACATCATTTCCGTCATTGATAATCCTGGGAAAGCAGCTGTCATAATTGTATTATAACTATACTCAGGTTAAGATACAACTCTATCCTTTACTGGGCACGTATGCGCAAACAGTTCCAGTGCTGTTCTCAAAATCCGTTTCTTTGTGACTTCCGCCATAATTATTTTCTTCATTAAAGTAACCATTCGATAACTACGCTATGATTACCGAATGGTTACTTATCAAGAACTAATGAATAATTCAAGTCGAACGTCTTCCATTTGACTTGCCTCCCTCGAAACCCTTCGTTTTTCCTCGAACGGCAGCCCTAGATCAATGCCGGCTGCTTCCGACGCCCCCAACTTATCAGCAGATACTTTCAGAACCATACCATTTATTATTGTCGTTGCGCCTCAGCACAGCTTTCCAGTCATTCCAGGGATATTCCGGCTCTGCGCCGTAATGGTCATCCATCTCATCGTAAATAATATGCTCGATAATTGCCGTGGTCTTTGTTGAATAGACCACAACTTAAAGGGTGCTTGCTTTCTTCATGAACTCCAGATAAAGGCTGAACAGCACGGCGCAGACGGGAACGCTGAACAGCATCCCTAAGATGCCAAATGCTTCGCCGCCAATCGTAACAGCCATCAGCACAAGCAGTCCAGGAAGTCCGACGGACTTGCCGACCACCTTGGGATAAATCAGATTGCCCTCCACCTGCTGCAAAACGATCAGAAAGAGAATGAACCACAGAGCCTTGCCAGGTTCTGCCAGCAGAATTAAAAACGCACCAAAGCCGCCGCCAATCCATGCGCCAAAAATCGGCATCAGCGCAGTGACGGCCACAAACGCGGAGACAGCACCGGCATACGGAATCCCAAGAATCAGCATTCCAAAGAAGCACAGAACACCGATGATAACCGCTTCGGTAAGCTGCCCGCTGACAAAATTTGTGAAGGTCTGATTGGTCAGCGCGGCAATACTAAGAAGCCGCTGCGCCGTCTTTTGCGGAAGGACTGTCACAATGAGTTTTTTCAAATGTGCCGCAACGACCTCCTTCTTTGCAAGCAGATAAAGTGCAAAAACAAGCCCCAAGAGAACGTCTACAAAAACCGACAGGACAGAGGTTGCCGCGCCCCATGTCACGGTGAGAATCCCGCTTTTCTCGTCACTGATCAAGGCGGTGACCTTCTCAATCAACAGGTCAGAGTCTATGACATATTCGGGCAGGACAATGTTATATTTTGCAGCAAACTGGACAACGCCAGCCCACCACCGCCCGATTTCCTCCACATAGACCGGAATGTTTTGGATAAACTCATCGCCGGATTCCCGCAAGCTGGGGAGCATCATAAACACCACAGCAAATAGAATTCCAAGGATAAGCACGGTGCTTGCTGTCAGGCACACGGGGCGAGTCAGCTTTGCAGGAGCTTTGCGGCACGCCTTGTTCCAGCAGCATTCCATTGGTCGAAGAACTACGTTGATCAAAAAAGCAATCGCGCCGCCGATCAGAAACGGAGTGAACAGTGCAAGCACCTTGCCGAGAAAACACAAAACAGCGTCAAGGTTTACCAGCGCCCATGCGAATACAATAAGCAGCAAAAAAGCACGGATGATATAGCGAATGATCGTCTCGTCCGGCCATTTGCCTCCCTGCGGTGCGGGTGTTTCATTTTTGTTAGAGGTTGGATTTTGCAATTTTTTCTCCATGTTTTTCCTTTCTGTCAGTATCGGAATCCCTTTTTTTAAATCCGAAAGCACTTTTGCAGGGCTTTATACTCACTCCTTGTGAATCGCACGATAGCTTTATTGTGCGCAGGTCAAAGACACGTCACATTGGCAAGCTTGAAATAATCAATATATTTTTCATTCGTTTTTTCTCCATTTCATTTGATAACATTATGTTGCGACTCAAAAATAGCGGAGTAAAATCAATTTTGTAAACCTGCCAGCGCCAGGAATTTTTTATCTGACTGGATACTCTGTGTCAGAAACTGACCGTCCCGAAACAGTGCATAAGTCGTGACCGGTGCAGGTACATTCTGTGCTGATTCTTTGTCAGTGATGTGGATGGCATTGAACGGGATACCATGTTCCTTTGCCGCCTCCTGCACCTTTGGTACCCAATAATAGGTATATGGGCATTGATCGGTGTAATAAAGAACAAAACCTGCTTCTTCAATCACCGGATGTTTCGCACATTCCTTGAAATACGGCGGTTGTGCCCCCGATTCAATGGAAAGATACATAAGATTGATCCCGCAGTCGGATATGTCTGCCACACGGAAACCCTTATAAGTAAGGAATTTCGGGTCAGCGAGGAATTCCCGCTTTCGGCCCTCCGCGCACAAAATGCAAATACCTTTCTTTCCCTGCACCCTGGCATCACAGATACACGCCTCCAGCAGATCATTTGAGTATCCGTGTCCCTTCATGGAGCCGGATACCCATAGACAGTTAATGTAAAGATAACCATCTGCCGCAATCGGCACCCAGGCGTTTTCAGCCGGAATGTATTCAATAAAGCATTTACCGCGTTCCTCACTGCGATAGAAAACAAGTCCATCATCAAAGCGCTGCCGCAGCCATTCCTTTTTTACAACACTCTGCTTACCGGACATGGCGCAGCAGATATGTTCCTTGTCAATATTGTCTTTGGTGATCCGAATATAGTTCATCCGTTATTCCTCCTGCTTAAAACAGCTGTCCCGGCAGCTTCTGATCTGTAACCAGCCTCAACCTTGGCAATAAAGCGATCAATGTGTGTCGCCAATAAGGAAGAAACCGATTCTTTTTCCTCCGCACCGTCGTAGACACTGTATAGAAGATACATTGGCCCATAGAATTCCAACGCCAGCTGCATAGCCTCCTCATCAGAATCTGCCAATTTGCGGAAGATGGCCGCCATATACTCCAGAGGACCGCCCGCCAGATAGTCGTGGTGAAGCTGTGCAAGCTTGGAATCACGGTATTGCTCCAGCGTCAGCATTTTACGGAAATTGGAGGAAAACGGCTCCTTTGTCCAATGGTCAAACTGGGCAAGGCTGTATGTGCGAATTTTTTGAATTGGTGTATGCAGATATGCTTCCGCAAAGCCGTCTGGTTCCGTTTCCGGCATTTCATACGCCTCAGCGCGCTCATAGTCCATCTTGTTCATTCGCTCCACGATCTTATCTAAGATTTCCTGTTTGCTGGCATAGTGCTTATATAAAGCAGCTTTCGTAATTCCCAACTGCCCTGCAATATCATTCATAGATGTCCCCAGATAGCCGTTCTGCGCAAACAGTTCCAGTGCTGTTCTCAAAATCCGTTCCTTTGTACCCTCTGCCATAATTATCCCCTTTATCAAAGTAACCATTCGGTAACTACATTATAGTTACGAATGGTTACTTGTCAAGAACGAATGAAAAAATTATGCCCTTTCGTTAAAATGTGCAAACTCCGGCGCAAATTCGCCAAGCGCATTTCTTCCTGCTGTCTGTACCATTTTTTCCATATTCTGTATACTTCCATAACACTGCTGTTTATAAAGAATTTACCCACTCACTGACTTTCTGTTTTGTTCCGCGGTTTAACAGACTGCCTTCTGTGATAACAGCCTCTGGTGCGGATGGCTGCAATTCTTTTACAGTATTACCGAATCCACTTCCACCGGATGTTGCAAAAAGAACGATCTTTTTACCGCTGAAATCATAGGCTTCCAAAAATGTATTGATAATTGTTGGAGCTACATACCACCAGATAGGGAATCCCAGAAGGATTTCATCATAAGAGCTCATATCTATCTCTTTCTTCATAATCTCCGGTCTGTATTTCTTATCACTCATTTCCACACTGCTCCGAGATTTTTTATCCATCCAGTCAAGATCAGCCTTTGTATATGGAACTTTTGGCTCAATCTCAAATAAATCAGCTTTTGCTTCCTCTGCAATCATCTCTGCTACTTTTTTTGTTGTTCCGCTTGCACTGAAAAATGCCACTAATTTTTTACTCATAATAAAAAGCCCCTTTCTTTGCAAATTTCTTGTATAAAAATAGATGTATAAGATTTGAATTTCTCTTATACATCTATTTTATACCCATTATTTTATTATGTCTAATGCTTATATTGAATTCTATCTACAAGTCCTTTTTTCATCATCTCATAAACCGTATCTGCTGTTGCGGTATGAAGTTCAATCTGAATCCGTGGGTATTTTTCTTTATACGTTTTACATATCCTTGCCAAGGTCTCTACTGCCGCAAATTCACCGCATAGCTCAAATTTTATGCTGTAATGCCATTACGATTTCTTACAATACAAATTCCGTCATTTCGGTCATATTCATCCAGCAGTTCCGGATAATGCGTAGTGAAAATAAGCGTTTTAGAACATAGTAAATAGCCTTTCCACTCCTGCGCCAGCGAACCAAACCTTTCATGCGTAAAATACGGATATGGTGAGAAACAGCGGACTCTGACCTATTCAGTTTGTCTGCAACTTCACTGACACATGCTTCTGAGGGACCAATTTAAAATAAAGCCTTCATGCGGGAAGGGTCCCCCCTTTTGTTTTTGTTTATTTCTGAACTTTAAAGATTTTTCACAAACAGTGCCCGGATAGCGTTGAGGACGGCTATAATCATCACGCCCACATCCGCAAACACGGCCAGCCACATATTGGCGAAGCCCAGAGCGACCAGCACGAGGCAGACCAGTTTTACGCCGATGGCCACCACGATGTTCTGATAGACGATGCCAAGGCACTTGCGTGAGATTTTGATTGCTTTGGAAATTTGCATTGGATCGTCATCCATCAGTACTACATCCGCAGCTTCAATGGCAGCGTCAGAACCCATAGCGCCATAGCAATGCCGATGTCTGCCCGGCGAAGCACCGGGGCATCGTTGATGCCATCTCCCACAAAAGCCAGTTTTTCTTTCTCCGGCTTGTTCTGAATCAACTGCTCCACTTTCTCCACCTTGTCGGCAGGAAGCAGTTCACTGTAAACCTCATCCAGCCCCAGTGCGGAGGCTACACTATCAGCCACCTTCTTGGCGTCACCAGTAAGCATCACAGTCTTGCGAACCCCAGCCGACTTTAATGTCTGAATGGCTTCCTTGGAGTGAGGCTTCACGATATCGGAAATAACAATGTGCCCGGCATATTTCCCGTCAATCGCCATGTGAATAATGGTGCCTACGCTGTGGCACGGAATAGCCTGGACCCCCAGACGATTCATGAGCTTGTCGTTTCCAGCCGCGACCTGATGATCATCCACTGTGGCGATGACACCGTTGCCGCTGAGCTCCTGAATATTGGTTACACGGCTGCGGTCAATTTCCATGCCATAGGCTTTCTGTAAGCTCTTGCTGATGGGATGACTGGAAGCGCTCTCTGCCAGGGCCGCGTACTCCACCAGCTTGCGTTCGTCCATCTCGTTGTGGTGGATGGCGTTGACCTCGAACACGCCCTGGGTCAGAGTACCGGTCTTGTCAAAGACCACGATCTTAGCCTGTGACAGGGTCTCCAGATAGTTGGACCCCTTCACCAGAACGCCCGCCTTACTGGCTCCGCCAATTCCTGCAAAGAAGGACAAAGGAATGGAAATGACCAAAGCGCAGGGGCAACTGGCAACGAGGAAGGTCAGCGCACGATAGATCCAGGTCTCCCAGCCTGCATCCAGCCCCATGGCAAACATCCGTACCAGCGGCGGCAATACAGCCAGCGCCAGCGCGGCATAGCACACCGCAGGAGTGTAGATCTTGGCAAAGCGGGAAATGAAGTCCTCCGACTTGGACTTCCGGGAGGAGGCGTTCTCCACCAGATCCAGAATCTTGGAGACAGTGGACTCGCCAAATTCCTTGGTTGTCTGAATATGGAGCAAACCTGTCATGTTGATACAACCGGAGATGATCTCATCGCCAGTCTTGACCTCACGGGGCAAACTTTCACCAGTGAGAGCGGCAGTGTTCAAAGTGGATTCTCCCTGCACTACGGTACCGTCAATAGGAATTTTCTCACCGGGCTGTACCACAATAATGGTGCCGATACCCACTTCGTCCGGGTCTACCTGTTCCAGTTTTCCCTCCCGTTCGATATTGGCATAATCAGGACGGATGTCCATCAGATCACTGATGTTCCGGCGGCTCTTGCCCACAGCGTAGGACTGGAACCATTCGCCCACCTGGTAGAACAGCATCACCGCAATGGCCTCCAGATAGTCGCCGTTTTCATATACAGCCAGTGCCAGAGCCCCCAGCGTAGCCACCGCCATCAGAAAGTGCTCATCGAACACCTGACCGTTACGGATACCTTTTCCGGCTTTTTTCAGAATGTCGTAGCCAATAACCAGATAATCCACCAGGAACACAGCCAGACGTACCCAGCGGCCTGCCGAGCCAAACACTTCAAATGCGCCTGCGCCCAGGATCTGCAAAATTAACAGTAGAACCGTAGCAGTCAGAATCCGCCACAACATCACTTTTTGTTTTTTGGTCATACCGGCGGAGGGCCGCATGCCGATGATCTGAAGGATCACGGCCAGCAGAGCCACCACGATCAGCAGACCGTTGATGATATACTCCTGCATTTCGTTTTACCCCTTTCACAATTGCTTATTCGTTTATTTATCTAAGAGAAAAAATGCCCTGCAAGCTGCCGCTCGACAGGGCATTTCGTTTCGCTGGCTTACAGAAATATCTCGCAGTCGGGTTCCACCTTCTTGCAGGCTTTGCGAACCTCCTGCATAACAGCCTTGGGATCCTGATCTTCCTCGAACTCCACGTTCATCTTGAGGGTCATAAAGTTCACCGTAGCACTCTGTACGCCGCTGGTCTTGCGGGCGGCATCTTCCATCAGGTTGGCGCAGTTAGCGCAATCCACATCGATTTTGTAAGTCTTTTTCATTTTGAAAATCTCCTCTCTTAATTTGTTCCTGTTGTCAGAACAATTAAATCATCGTTTAATTGTATCTTCATCATACGCAGGAAAACCGTCCTCGTCAACGCTTTGAACCCATATCCTGCTATTCGGGAAAAGGGTTCTTCTGTTTGGGCAAAATGCAGCTTTTATCGGCACATTCCAGTACCCGGTAAAAAGCCGGGAGGCATTGACAATTTGAGTCAACTTCCCGGCGTTTTATTTTCTGCATTTTCTACTGCTGCAAAGGATTCAGAAAGCAAATTGATTCATGAGAGTTGATAGCTCCCACCGCCTGCAAATAGGCATAGATGATTATGGTCCCCACAAACTTCATGCCTCGCACGCCTCCCGGAGAGCAGGCAGCAGCTCATCCAGCCGCCCGTCCAGTCCGAGGACTTCTCTTTGATATTGTCCGCAATGTAGATCTCCCCCAGATTGATGGCCACATAAGTGGCGTTTGGCTCGCCGGCCACCAGGCGCATCATCGGAGCCTTGATCAGCTGATTGCGCCAGCCAATGCCCAGCTCCAGAGCCACCAGTTTCTTCCCGTGGTAGGTTTTCAGAAAGTTTTGGAACCGTGCCTGCGCTGCGGTATCCGAAATCATTCTCTGACCCGCGCCCATGTGGATGTCCATGGGACCTCCGCACTTGGGACAGCGCGGCACCAACTCTGTAGGCACATGGCCGCCCTGTTCGGCAGTCGATAATTTTTCGACCACCTCTAAACTTGAATAGAGGGTGTCGTGGCAGGGGCGGGCACACTGCATCGTAAACCAGTTGCCCTCAATCTCATAGATTTTCGTCGGATCGAAGCCACACCGTTCAAAGTGACCTTCTCCGTTTGATGTGACGACAAAGTAATCCTTCTCTCCCACAATGGCCTTCAAATCGTTCATCACCGGCGTAGGCTGGTACTGCCCACAGTAATGATGGATGAGCCGGGCCCAGAAGGCCCATTTTTCCTCCTCACGGGGCCATCCGGCCATCATGCCCTGCAAAATACAATGTAAGCCGTATTTTTGTTTGAAATCTCCAAACAATTCATCAAAGGCTGCATTGTCCGCAAACAAATGCAGTCCTTCGGTGATGGACAGGCCGTTACTGGCCCCGATCAGGATAGCGTCCGCTTCTCTGAATTTTTCCGCAATAGGGTTCCAATCAATCATATTCGTTCGCTCCTTTCTATTTTATGGTTGCTGCGATGGATCGCTCCTGCCGGAGGGCAGCCAGAGTTTCCGTGCATCCCGTAGCACTTGAGCAATGTCGGCCACAATGGTCATGCCCTTGTCCTCCAACTGCTTGGGCAGGAAGTCATACTTATCGTTGATAGCAATATATCGAGCATGGGGAAAGCTGAGGGTCATGTTCCAGAAAGGTTCTTGGATAAACATAGGAGTCATTCGGCCAACGCCCAGTTCCAGAAACAGAATTTTGCTGTCTTTGTGTTCCAGCACATAGCGAGAAATTTTTTCGTACTGTTCTTCGTATTTCTTTCCTTGCAGGAAATTCCCATATCCTCGCACCCAGGGGAATGCCTCACCGCCGCAGTGGGGGCACCGGGGAATGAGATCCGTAGGAATCTTCGTGCCCTCCCCCATAGCAGCTACCATATCAGCCACCGGCTTTACCGCATCCCAGGTGTCATCGGTACAGCAGGCGGCACACTGAAAGAAGCGGTGATCCCCCTGGATCTCCGCCACCTTCTCCTCCGGGTAGAGTTTGACAAACTGGGTATCCTGGTTCGTGGTGAGGATGAAGAAGTCCTTGCCTTTCAGCAAAGCGTCTAAATCCAAATAGGAATGACGCACAGGGGCGGTCTGGGTGGTGTGAAGGAAGGTGGCGAGATACCCCCAATACTCTTCCCTTGTCTTCCAGGGGTGCATCATCCCTGCAAAAGCACCTTTGAAGTGGTATTTCTCGGCAAAAGGTCGGAAGTATTTGCGGTAGGAGTCGTTGTCCTCGTAGTAAAAATCTCCGCCACCGGCAGCGGACAGGCCGGAGGCCCCGCCCACTACTACACAGTCAGCTTCCTTTACCTCCTGTACCAAACGATGGATCTGTTCGCTATACGGCAGCGGCTTTTTGTCAGTCAGCTGATAAGGCGTACTGCCGGAAGCATAGATATGATAGTACCTCGAGTAATTCATCTGGGTCTGCATGACCAAATCATCATAGAAGTTCATTGTCACCATTCCTTTCGAGTGGGTGTTATTTTTATTCTTACTTCAAATCATCTTAGCATCCTCTTGCATCGCTGTCAATATGCTGTTATAATAAAAATAACATCAAAGCAAAAAAGGAGATCCGTCCATGAAATATCCAACCCGCCTTAGCGATGCTGTTCACATTCTGACTTTTATCGCTCTGTACCCAGACTGCGACCTAACCAGTAACAAGCTGGCAGAGAGCATTCAGACGAATCCTGCCTATGTGCGCCAGCTCATGTCCTCCTTGCGGAAGGGAGGACTGCTGGTCAGCGTGAAGGGACATCCCCGACCCGCTCTGGCTCGTGAGCCGGAGAAAATCACTCTGCTGGATGCCTATCGGGCCGTAGAGGGCAACAAGCCCCTGCTCCATCAGGACATCCACACCAACCCCGCTTGTGGCGTGGGTGTAAATATCCAACTGGTGCTGCGGGATTTTTACTTGGACATTCAAAAAACAGCGGAACAAAGAATGCAAGAAATTACACTGAAAGATGTACTGGAACAATATCACATGAAGTTAGAAGGGACGCTCTTGCAGCGTTTATGATGGATTGATTTTCAGAAACTCTTCCATTTGGGACAAAAATTCTTCTGAACGGGAAATACAGAACCTCCTTGCGGAGCTATACTGAGAACCGGAGAGGCCTATAACCCGTATTTTGTGAATGATTAAAGAGGATCGCTACTACGAGGACATTTCCATCCAGCTGTTGGAAAATCTGGTTACATAATAATAGACAATGGACCGGCCAAATCTGAATGGCAGACCCTAAATCAAGGAGGAAACTAATATGAAACTTGGCATTATTCGTTGTATGCAGACAGAGGATTACTGCCCCGGAAGCCGGGATTTTCGGACAATCCGAGAGAGAAAAGGCGCTTTTATGGGAGAGGATGATATTCAGTTAGTGGGCTTCATCAACTGCGGCGGCTGCCCCGGAAAAAAAGCGGTGCTGCGGGCCCGTTCTCTGGTAGAACAGGGCGCTGACACCATTGCTTTTGCTTCTTGCATCAGCAAAGGGACTCCCATTGGTTACCCCTGTCCTTTTGCTAAGCGTATGCGGGAGCTGGTGCAGAAAGAGGTAGGCGATGGTGTCCGTATCTTGGATTACACCCATGACGCTGGCCCTGAACCAGAAACATCTCAGAAGTAAAGTTTCTTTTCTCTCCGGTCTATGATAAGATAGACTTCAAGGAGGAGTGCTAAATGATTCAGAACCACTTACCCCACGACCACGGACAAACTATCGAGCATGAGCTGGAATATATGCCCAGCGTAGAAAACTTTCAAACCGTAGCTGATATTTTCAAGCAGCTGGGAGATGGCAGCCGTATTCGCATTTTTTGGTTGCTTTGCCACTGTGAGGAATGTGTTATCAATCTTTCAGCCATGGTAAATATGAGCAGTCCTGCAGTTTCTCACCATCTCAAGCAGTTGAAATCAGCGGGTCTGATCGTTAGCCGCCGGGACGGAAAAGAGGTCTATTATAAAGCAGCTGATACCGAGCAGGCCCGAAATTTCCACCACATGATTGAGTGGCTTGTAAAAATCGCCTGTCCGTCGCAAGTAGAAAAACAAAAAGGAACGCCATGAAAAAAGAAGAATCCAAAGTTATCGCTCAAAAACTTCAAAAGATCCCAAACGGCACCCTCGCCTTGAAGCATTGCCGGGCTGGTGGAACGGGTACTACACTCTTTGGAGAACAGTTTCGAGCGGTTACCGCTGGAAAAGGGTGTATGGAGGCATATGAAACTTTTCTTGGAATAGAGGTATCCTTCAATGTTTTTCTTGCTTCAGAGGTCAAGTTTCGGCATAATGCTTCGGATTCTGTTTTAGAAATTTACTATTGTCGCAGTGGTCGCGTAGGTTGGAATATGCAAGGCGGTACTGCCGTCTATTTAGGTACAGGTGATGTGACAGCACACAGTATGGCCTGCTGCGCGGATTCCGCCATGATGTTTCCCCTAGGATATTCAGAGGGAATTTCCATTTCCGTGGATCTGAAACAGCTCTCTTCCATTTGCCCAGAAGTTTTAAAGAATGCCGGTGTGGAAGCAGACCAGTTACAGAATCGATTTTGCTCCGGAAAGCCATCCGCAATCCCGTCCTGTTCCGATTTAGAGCATATTTTTGCCCCACTCTTTTCTGCTCCTATGTCCGTTCGAAATTCCCTCTTGAAATTGAAGGTGCTGGAAATTTTGATTTATTTGAGCAACATGAAATCGGAGCATAAAGAATTGACTCAATACTTCTCCCAGCAAACCGAATTGATAAAAGAAATTCATCAACAGTTGACAGAGCACTTGGAGCAACGATTTACGATTGCAGAACTTTCCAAACAGTATTTGATAAATACCTCCACTCTAAAGGAGATATTCAAGGCAGTCTACGGTCAGCCTATCGCCACCTATATGAAGGAATTTCGAGTGCGTCAGGCTATGAAATTATTACGAGAAACAAATGACACTATCGCGGATATTGCTTCCCAGGTAGGCTACCAAACCCAGGGAAAGTTTTCAAGCGCTTTTCAGTCTATCGTCAAAATGTCACCCAGAGAATACAGAAAAATCCAGGGTATAGCTCCATTGGATTCCTTTAGCAAAACACTGTAATGAAAAATCCCGAATTGTCATTCCCAGTATAACATGCCTTCTCCCCGCAGAAAAGCATGGCGAAAAACAAAAATGTCCCCGGAGAGCTTGTGCGTATGTTTTTTCAGCGTTTCCGATCTGAATTTCTCAGAACAGAATATCCTCCGGCTTGAACTTATCTTTTTCGGTAATGGGGCGGATCACCTTGCAGGGCACCCCTGCTGCGATGACACCGGCGGGAATGTCATGGGTGACGACGCTTCCCGCCCCGATAACCGAGCCTGCCCCGATGGTAACGCCGCCGCAGACGGTGGAATTTGCACCGATCCAGACGTTTTCCTCCAGCGTAATAGGTGCTGAGGTTCCAATGCCGTGGCTGCGCTGCTCCGGGTCGATGGCATGACCGGAGCAGGCAAGGCATACGCCGGGGGCAATAAAGGCACCTGCTCCGATGTTTACCGGAGAGGTATCCAGAATGACACAGTTATAGTTGATGACCGCCAAGCCGTGGGTATGGATGTTGAAGCCATAGTCACAGTGGAAATCCGGTTGAATGCCGGTCATGGGAGAGCAGGTGCCCAGCAGGGTCTGCAGGATGCTGCGCCGCTTTTCCTGTTCGTTGGGAGCGGTGCGGTTGTACTCCCAGCACAGTTGCTTTGGTTCTGTTCCTCCGTGGGGGTGTTTTCATAGCCGCTTACGTAGGCGGCAGGGCGTTTCATAATATCCAGAGCGTTCATCGTGTTTGTCCTTTCCATACAATGTTTCCTCAAGGATTATACCACATTCTCTGTCGGTGTGTAATAGGCTGCTTTCCCCTCCCTCATTTGTTTCTCCGCTTGATCTTCTCCATCACTTTGCCCTTAGCCAGCTCATCCACCAGCATGGGATATATTTTTGCAAATGGCATGGCATATACTTTTTCAGTTTCCATTTTCGTTCCTCCCTCAGGTGCGTCTATGTGCAGCGTATACCACGCTTCCGGATAATAAAGAATATGTGCCGCCGCCCGCAGCGCCAAACATCAGCCGGGGAATTTCCAGTCTGACAAACCGTAATGTACATTACTCAAAATTTTACAGATTGATAACCTTCGGTTCTTCTGTGAATGAATAAATAGTTGCGATGCCACTTTCAAAAACGAATACCGTCATCAAATTGTCATCAACCGTATACATAGACTGGAGAGCATTTTTATTTGCTTCCATCATGGCTACACGAGCTTCACGGCGAGTATCTTCTTTTACTGCACCTTTCACACGAATCCAAGTACCTTTGTTCATTCCACACATTTCAACTTTTCCATTTACTTTCATCTGATTGTAAACATCTTTTTTATTATTCGTTACAATATAAAGTTTTCCTTCAAATTCACATACAGCACCAAATGGGCGTACATGTGGCTGGTCTCCTTCTACCGTGGCAAGATAAAAAGTTCCGCATTCCTGCAAATATTTTACTACGTCATTCATTTCAAAATCCTCCTGAAAACAAATTGTATTTTTATTTTTTATGCGTATAATTATATATCATAGGAGAAAACAAACAAGTACGATATTTTACGATACTGGTATCAGAAAGGAACGTATATATGGAAAAGAAAAATCTATTTGGGCTTTGCCCGTATGTGACTTCGCAAAAAGTTTTAACAGGTAAATGGTCTATGTATATTATGTATTTGTTAACAGATGGCCCCATCCGGTTTAATGAATTACAAAGAAAAATGCCAGAAGAAATGACACATACAACGCTATCAAGACAGCTGAAAAAGTTGGAAGAAGAAGGCTTGATTGAACGCATAGAATATCAGCAGATTCCACCAAAAGTAGAATACAAATTAAGTGATATTGGAGAAAAATTCAGGAAAGTACTGAAGGAGTTGGAAATATGGGGAAACGAGTATATTCAATATTTAAACGATAAAGAATGATGAAATATTCTCCTACGAATATGGGTAGCATATAAGCTATTCAGTTTTCAAGGAACATCCGTTTTCGCGTTGGCCTCGTAGGCGCGCTTTGGTTGTCCTTGCAGGACTACCTACGGTTCATTTTGACTTTTTTAGTGTCCTATGCAGTCGGATTGGGGCAAAAAATACCCCGTTGGTTTCCCAACGAGGCATCGAAGACGATTCTATTCTGTTTTCTGTAAACTGGTAACCGTTTATCTCCTGGTGACCATTTGAGTCACGGCCAATGTATTAAAAAAGCAAAGCTCATCTCAGCAAATCAGACAAGCTGTATTCTCCTTTGGGGATATTTGCTGTTCTGCGATACTCTTTTATAGCTTTCACCAGGAGCTGTGGGTTACTGAAATACTGCTTCACAAAATCATACGACTTCACATCATGCATCCGAAGATTTGTTTTACAAAATTCGCTTGTTTTTTTCCAGAACGCTTAAACTGATCATATGCTTTACTCAATCGAAATTCCTCTCTGCGAGAATCCAAAATCCGTATCACAGAAATCTGCTCATCAAATCCTTTCCGTAAGTATCGCTCCTCGAATCGTTTAGCACTTCTGCAACGGATAACACATTCTTCCAACATTTCTTCTCTTTTGAAAATCAGAAGATCATTATCAACCAGTATGTCGATAATAGCTTCTTCGGCAGATCCTTCACATATACACGCCTTATATTTTGCTAATTCCATTCTGCTGCCTCCTTAATTGATTGAAGCAGCCAGGCTTTTCTTCAAGCGCATATACGCTTCATATGCTGGCGTTGTTCCCTCAAGGAAACCGCTCTGGTAGGCATCACTCTTTTTAATATCATTACGTTTCAATATATGGCTCAAATTTTCTGCTGTAATGCCATTACGGTTTCTTACAATACAAATTCCGTCATTTCGGTCATATTCATCCAGCAGTTCCGGATAATGCGTAGTGAAAATAAGCGTTCCGCCATTTTTGTTCAGTCGGCTGTCCATAAAGAAGCGTAACCGCCATGTTGAATTCCAAAAGAAAAGATGCCATAAAAACAAGCAATCCAACAATCAAACTGTACTTTTTTTATTTGTTTAGGAGCACTACTTCTCTTTTCCATTGTACGCAAGGAAAACGTTATCAGTACAATGTAAAAACGTTCTATAACTTTTTGGGCAAAATTTATTCAATTTTTTTACTTCCGTGATATAATGCTTAATTATAAAAACATCAGTCAGAGACCCAACTCCCACTGAGACAAATTTGCTATTACTCACCACCTGAAGAGGTGGGAGTCTTCTCGACTGAGATAAAACGAGGTGAATCAGGTGAAAAAAAAGACACTTGTGCCTCTTCTCGTTTTTTTAATGGGCATATGCCTTGTTAGTTTAGTCGTATACAACACAGATACTCATGAAAAAGAGCAGAGCCGCACAACAGCACAATTAAATGCAACAACCTATGGAGAACGTATAGAGAATGAGATTATAAATGGAATAGAGATTACAGATGTTCTGAAACAGCTTTTGATCAGCGGAACTGGAGAAATCAATCAATTTGACACAATTGCAAAAAATATTATGTCGGATTCTGTTGAAAGCGTACAGCTTGCTCCGGCTGGTATTGTAACGGATATTTATCCGGCCGATGGAAATGAGGCAGGTAAGATTGATCTGATTCATGATAAAGAACGTGGTGAAATTTCCATATATGCAAGAGATCATCATACAATCGTTACACAGGGACCTTTTGAATTGAAACAGGGTGGATATGGAATTGCTGTCCGCAATCCTATTTATCTGAAAGATGAAAACGGGCAGGAATATTTTTGGGGATTTACCATTGTTATCCTTCGTGTTCCGGATATTTTTTCAGATGCGACAAGTGCGCTTTCGAAATTTGGATATGAATATAGTCTTTCCAAAACGGATAATCCATGGAGTGATAATTATAAAATTATTTATCAGTCAGATCGTCAATTAACGAATCCGGTTTCCTATGACTTTACGATAGGAACGGAGAACTGGAAGTTTGAAGTAATGCCTGAAAATGGCTGGGGAAACAATACATTAATAGCAGTAATCAGTGTTTTCTTTATTGCGATTACCATGCTTTTGGTAACTCTTACCCGGATGTGGCTGGTATCAAAAGAAAATAAAAACAAATTTCAAATACTGGCACACACAGATTCTCTTACAGGTATTTACAATCGCTATGGATTCGATGAACTGGCAGAAAAGATGATTAATAAAAATCCGAAAGCGAAATTTGTGGCTGTACTCCTTGATATTGATGATTTTAAATTTATTAATGATATCTATGGACATGTTTACGGAGACAAAGCATTAAGGAGTCTGGCAGACAGTATGAAAGCTTTTTTCCCGTCTGATGCGTTACTAGGAAGAAATGGTGGAGATGAGTTCTGTATTCTTTTAAAAAATTATTCCTACGAGGATGTAAAAGAGAAGCTACAGCAATTCACTATGGCTCCAAAGACATTTTCATATAAGGGAAAAGAATATCCATTTTATATTTCTCTTGGATATTCGGAATATCCGACATTTGCGTCTAACCGTTCACAGCTTATGCGCTGTGCAGATGCAGCCCTTTACGAAATAAAACTTCATGGAAAAAATGGCTGCATGGCTTATAGGGAAGGACTTGAATTAAGGGTTCGTAAACAACTGGGATTTGCATTTAGGGATATCTCCGAGCACCTTCCAGGAGCATTTATCATATACAGAGCAGACAAAGAAGATGATGAACTCTTTTATGCAAATCAGGAGTTTCTTCATATGGCCGGATATAAAGATATGGATGAACTATTCAGACTTACAAAGAAAAGTTTCAGCAACCTGATACGGGAAGATGAGAAGAAGAAGATAGAAGCAAGCATTTGGAAACAGATTGATAATGGCAATGGAAATGACTATATCCACTTTCATTTACGAAAAGCAGATGGATCGTATCTGTCTGTGCTTGACCATGGGAGAATTGTTGAGAGCCAGCAATATGGCAAAGTATTTTATGTATTGTTCATGGACTGGGAGGATATGAAAAGTCATTACAGTGAAAAATTTTCCGGATAATCGAAGGAAATATTGTAAAAAATATCGTTGTAAATAGAAAAATCCTGCTCATATTCATATATTGAACAGGATTTTTTTAAATCGCATGTGGAGCGAGGCGAACGCGGCAGCTCCGAGGAATATCTGACGGTGACGCAGTTCAAGGTGCAGCAGGAACAGGCGCGGCTGGCAGAATTCACAGAGCAGAACCGTCAGCAGAAAAAAACAGGCAGCAACGCTTGGGAGCAAAATTGAAAAAATCCAGAATCAGCGGGGCGATGTGCGGTCTATAGAAAAAATCGTGGCAACATCCATTCCCTTCTCATCCAAAGTTGCCGTGGAGCGTGAGGACTTTGACCGACTTTCCACTCTGGCAAAGAAGTACGTTACAGCAGAGAAAAAGGAATCCAAACTGCAAAAGGCGGTGGATGCGGCAAACAAGCTAATTGCAAATCTCAAGGCTGAGATTGACAGTTTGAAACAGGAAATTTCTGATTATAAGTCTGTCCACAGCAAGCTCCGTGCGGCGGAATTGGAGCGTGAAAATACGGAGAGGGACGCCGCAGGGCGGCAAGCGAAGCAGCGAAAAACGAATAAAAGTGTTTTAGGGCTTCGTTGATTGTTGCGTTGGCAACCCCACCGCAATGGTAGTGCCCTTCTCCGAACTTTTCTCCACCCAAACGGAGCCGCCGTGGAGGTCGGCGATCTCCCATACCAGTGAGAGCCCCAGTCCTGCGCCACCGTATTCCCGGCTGCGAGACTTGTCCACCCGGAAGAAGGGCTGGAAGATACTGCGCTGATACACCTCCGGGATGCCGCAGCCGGTGTCGGAGACGCGGAGCAGGAGCTTTTCCAACTCCTGAGTGACAGAAACCCGTACCGAGCCGCCCGGCCGGTTGTACTTGACAGCATTCTCCGTCAGGTTGAAGATCAGCCGGTAAATCAGTGCATCGCTGCCGGTCATAATGCCGTCGCCCTCCGCCGTCAGCGTGACGCCGAGCTTATCTGAGAGCGGCGCAAGATCTGTGAAGATCTCCTCGATCATGGGAGCGAGCTGGATCCGCTCGTTCCGCGCCACCTGCTTCAGATTGCTCATCTCCAGCAGTGTCCTGGTCATCTGTATCAGCCGTTCCGTCTGCTCACGCAAAAGCGTGAGGAACTCCGCCGTCTCCGGTCGCACATCAGGATGCTCCGCGGAAAACAGCTCCAACTGCGCCTGCATTAGTGCCAGTGGCGTGCGCAGCTCGTGGGCGGCGTTGCCGGTGAACTGCCGCTGGGCGGAAAAGGCGTTGTTCAGCCGCTCCAGCATCTGGTTGAACGAGCGGCTCAGCTGCCGGAACTCCGAAATAGCGTCTTCATCGATCCTCATATCGGCAAGATTGTTCAGCTGCACCTGCTCCACCTGCGAGGTAAAGCTGCGCAGGGGCTTGAGAGCGCGTCCGCTGACGAAATAGGCGAGGATGCCGCTGAGCAGCGTTATCGCCGCCGTGATGTACCAGTTGGTGGTGCGGAAGCGCCCCTGCACCCCATCGACAATGATCGTCAGATCCTCGCCAGGGGCTATGAGCTGTGGGTCAAAGCTCGCCGCTCCGCCATCATTCAGGATCACCGTGCCGCCGCCTTGTAAGTTGTCCGCAATGGTGTCCATATAATACACACCGGAGGAGCACAGCAGCAGATTCATGGCCACGCAGGTGACACCGATGAGCAGGACGGACATCAGCGTGATGCGCCACTGCAGGGAAAGCCGCTTCATTCCTCCTCACCTCCCATCAGATAGCCCTCGCCGATGCGGTTGCGGATGGGGTCATAGCCCAGCACGGCGCGGAGCTTTTTGCGCAGGGCGGAGATGTGGACGCGAATGGAATTGCTGAAGCTGTCCACGCTATTGTCCCAAACGTGATCCATCAGCTCCTCCTGACTTACTGGCCTTCCTTGATGCACCATCAGGTATTCCAGGATTCCTGTTTCCTTCCGGGTGAGCGTCAGCGCCTGCCCGTTGACGGTGGCGGTACGGGAGCGGGTGTCAAAGGTCAGTCCTCCGCAGCTTAGCAGCACATCCTGCTGGGTGAACTGCCGCAATGTCAGGCTGCGGATGCGGGCCTCCAGCTCGGCAAGGTGGAAGGGCTTCGCCAGATAGTCGTTCGCCCCGGCGTCCAGCCCCTGCACCTTGTCCTCCACTTCGCTGCGGGCGGAGAGGATCAGCACCCGCGTCTCCCGGTCGGTCTGCCGCAGGGTGCGCAGCACCGTCATGCCGTCCTTTTTCGGCAGATTCAGATCAAGAAGCACCAGATCGTATCGTTCCACGCCCAGAAGCGCCAGCGCTTTTTCCCCGTCATAGCAGTAGTCCACGCTGTAGGCCAGCCGCCGCAGGCTGCGGACGATGGTCTCGCACAGGGCGCGTTCATCTTCAATTACTAAAAGGTGCATGAGAGCCCTCCTTTTTATTTCTTCGTTTTTGTGTTGCTTTCATTATAGCAAAAACAGATAAGGTTTGTGTTAAGTTTTCGTTCTTAACAGAGACTTTAACTCTCCCGCGCTATGATAGGGACAGAAAATCGGAAAGGGTGATGAAAAATGAGCTGCGAGAAAAAGGCAGCGGCGCAGATCGTGCTGCTGATGGCCGGAGCCGCCATGCTGTGCTTCGGTGTCTGGCGGGGCGAGGCGGCGACAGTGCTGAGCAAAGCAATCAAATTATGTCTGGAGTGTGTGGGCATTGGGTAAAAAGTTTTCAGGCGTTTCACAGACCATGTCCCGCTTCCGGGGCTGGATTCAGGCGGGGGCGACGCTGCTGACCAACCTGCATCTGCCGAACTTTCTCAAGGGCGGACTGTATCAGGGGGCGGGGAAGACCGTCTGCGTGCCGGGGCTGAACTGCTACTCCTGTCCGTCGGCGTCCGGGGCCTGCCCCATTGGGGCGTTTCAGGCGGTGGTGGGGTCTTCCAAGTTCAGCTTCTCCTACTATATCATAGGCTTCCTCATTCTGCTGGGCGTGCTGCTGGGGCGCTTTATCTGCGGCTTTCTATGCCCCTTCGGCTGGTTTCAGGAGCTGCCGCACAAAATCCCCACTAAGAAGCTTTCCACAAAGAGGCTGAAACTGCTGGCATACCTGAAATACGCTGTCCTGCTGGTGATGGTTTTCCTGCTACCGGCATTCCTTGTGAACGATGTTGGCATGGGAGACCCGTTCTTCTGCAAATACCTCTGCCCCCAAGGCGTGCTGGAGGGAGCTATCCCGCTGTCCCTTGCCAATTCCGGCATCCGGGCGGCGCTGGGCAAGCTGTTTACATGGAAATTCAGCATCCTGCTGTCGGTGATTGCGCTGAGCGTACTGTTCTACCGACCGTTCTGCAAGTGGCTCTGCCCGCTGGGCGCGTTCTACGCGCTGTTCAACCGGGTGTCCCTCTTCCAGATGAAGGTGGATAAGAATAAGTGCGTTTCCTGCGGGAAATGCGCCAGAGCCTGCAAGATGGATGTGGATGTGACGAAAACGCCCAACCATACCGAGTGCATCCGCTGCGGAATGTGCATCCGCGCCTGTCCGACGAAAGCCGTGTGCTTCCGCTACGGCTTCGGAGACGGTAAAGATAAGGCAAAAGCAGCGGAAACACTACAGACAAACAACACTAACAGGGAGGAATAAAACGAATGAAGATGAATAGGACGAATACTGCCGGCAGAATTCTGGCGCTGCTGCTTACTGCACTGATGGTGCTCTCTCTGGCAGCCTGCGGCACAAAGGGCGGAGACAAAATGGACGGAATGAGTAGCGAACCGAAGAATGCCGAGGAAGCGGTTGCCATGCACAAGGAGCTAATGGCGCAGGAAAATGCCATTCTCTCGGAGAACACAGCGCTTTGGGAAAAAGTTTTCATAGCGGCCGACAAGGGCATGACCATGCAGGAGGACGGCAAAAACTATGGTGAGTTCTTGTTGGACACCATCGAAGATTCCAAAGATCAGTTTACAGAGGATGAGCTGAAGCTGCTCAAGGAGGCGGCAGAGAAGATCCGCGAGATTGAAAACAAGCTGACCATGATAGAGAAAAAGTACCCCGAGGCGGCACAGCAATCTACGGATGGCGCTATGAGCGTGCCCGCGGGCAGCGACATGACCACGCCGCCTGATGACGGCAGTATGCAGAAATTTCCCGTCTTTGAGGGCAAGGACCTGGATGGCAACACGGTGAAGAGCGACGAGCTGTTCTCCGCCAACGCCGTCACCGTGGTGAATTTCTGGTTCACCACCTGCAATCCCTGCGTAGGCGAGCTTTCCGAGCTGGATGCGCTGAACAAGGAACTGGCGGAGAAGGGCGGCTCCCTCATCGGCGTCAACACCTTCACGCTGGACGGCGACGAAACGGCAATTTCCGAGGCGAAGGATGTGCTTGCCAAGAAGGGCGCCACCTATCAGAATGTGTATTTTGACTCCGACGGTGAGGCGGGAAAGTTTACCACCAACATCTTTGCCTATCCCACCACCTATGTGGTCGACCGCAGCGGCAATATCGTGGGTGAACCCATCGTAGGCGCCATCACGGAAAAGAAGCAGGCGGAGACTCTGCAAAAGCTCATCGACCAGGCTCTTGCCGCCGATATGGGCTGACAAACGAATTTATCTTCTCCGAAAGGAGGGATACACCATGTATCGGAGAGTATTGCCGCTTCTGCTCACCGCGGTACTGCTGCTGAGCGGCTTTCACAAAGCCCATTGAAGAGCCTGCCGTGGTGGAACTGGAGGACCTGAGCCACGGCATGCGCCGTACAGAGGTCAGAAGCCGTGCCGGAGATTCTCACCTTGGTCATGTGTTCACTGGCGATCCGGAGTCCCCAATGGCGTGCGCTACTGTATCAACAGTGCGGCCCTGCGCTTTGTGCCTTACGCAAAGATGAAAGCAGAGGGTTACGGATATCTTCTGTATCTGTTCGAGGAATGAGTTCGCAAAATACTGTTATGTTTCTTAATATTTTTGCTATCAACATGTTCTCCTGCGGCCTTACGATCTGTCAAATCCATCCATGCTTTTGCCTTAAATGGAATCAAATATGCCGCATCCAAGACAGTCACTCCGTGCTTAAACTCTACGTCCTCATAGGTAACCTTGACTCCAAGAACTTTATCGAGATATTCCATGTCATCACCTGCATTCTTAACTCTTTTTCTGTATTATAACTTTTTTTGAGTTAAGATACAATATTTGAGTTAAGAGCAGTCAAAGATCAACATTATAAAAAATCATTTTCAAAGAAAAAAGCCCGGTGCAGCATGAGCATTACACCCACACTGCACCGGACATTCCATCATCGACTGCTTTGTCTATTTTCTTCTTCCTGCCGCACTTCCTGCTCATGCAGCTGCTCTTTTTCTGCTCGTCCTCTTTCAGGTTTTCCTGCATAATCTTCTGCGCCACAAGCCAATCCTGCATTTCCGATTTGGTCTTGCGGTACTCTGCATGTGTTCGTCCGTCAACGGCAAAATTGGACTTCATGGATTAAACAAATGTGTGTCTCCCTCTTTTTTATCGCAACATCATTCTATCCCTGTTGTATTTGAAAATGTATATGTACTCTTCTGATATATCCCCTTGTTTCTAAAATAATTTTCAAATGCATTTCAAAATTTTATTCTAAAATTTCTATAATTGCATGTTCAACTTGATGTTCTTTTATTTTGTCAATGATTATATGCATATTTTCTATTTCTAATTCTATTTTTGTATCCCCATCCTTTGGTACCATACCAAATTTTTGAAATACAAATCCAGTAAATGTGTCACAATCTTCTGCTGTAAATGTAACACCTATAGCGTCTTCAATATCACTTAATCGTATATTTCCTTTCACTTCCCACTTGTTATCGCTTATTCTTATAATAACAGTTTCTTCTTCCGACGATATTGGTTCAATATCGTTTAAATCGCCAACAATTTCTTCTAATAAATCAAAAAGAGTTACTATTCCAACCACTCCACCATGCTCATCTAATACAATCGCCATAGATTGCTTCGATTGTTTCATATTTTTAAAAAGCACATCTGCTTTTGTAGTTTCCATAACAAAGTATGGTGCAGAAATTGCAGAATCTATAACCATATCCTTACTTTTTTCTTTTAATCTAAAATAGTCTTTTGCATTTAAAATACCAATAACATGATCTATCGAATCTCCACAGACGGGATAAAGGGTATGTCGTGTATTGTGGATCGTTTCATCCCACTCCTTCACATCATCAGACATCCATAATATTGTCACATCTGTTCGATGTGTAGCAATCGTACCAGCCATAATATCATTAAATTCAAAAACATTTTGAATAAACTCTTTTTCTTGATGATCTATTGTTCCTTTTTCACTTCCCGCATCAACAAGCATACGTATTTCTTCTTCACCTACTTGATCTTCCGCTTCATTTGGATCAATACCACAAATCCTCAAGACAATATTGGTTGATATTGAAAGAAATGAAACGATTGGCTTAAATAGGATAGAGATTCCCGTAACCAATCCTGAAATCCCCATTGCCAGTTCTTCAGATTTTTTCATTGCGATTCTCTTTGGAACTAATTCGCCAAAAACCAACGTGAAATATGATAAAATCAATGTAATCAATATAACAGCTATGGTATCTAAAGTAGAACGTGGAATATTCACACCCATCCCAACAACCCAATCAACTAAAGGTTCTGAGAAATTATCTGCTGCAAAAGCACTTCCTAAAAATCCCGACAATGTGATTGCAACCTGAATTGTCGCAAGAAATCGTGCCGGCTCTTGCGTTAATCGTACTAATCTCTTTGCCCGACCATTACCTTGTTCTGCCATTCGTTCTAGCTTTGTTTCATTCATTGATAAAACAGCGATCTCTGCACTCGCAAAAATCGCGTTTAATATAATTAAAATAATCTGCACTACTAAAAGAATAAAAATTGATGTACTCATAAATAAAACCTTTCTACAATAAAATTATCTAAATATCACACTTACTTAAAAGCAACAAAAGACATGGTCTATGTTCCGAATACATAGTCCATGCCTTGCGATATATAAATAAAAATTCTATTGAATTGGTTCGCTTCAGAATCATTATCACTTTCGTCCATGTTAAATATTCCTCCTCTCAAATAGTATTGTAGTACAGTATAACAAAAAGACCTAACATAATCAATTCGAAAAAAGCAAAAGTGTGTTAAATTTATGTAAAACATAAAATCCGATTATTTTTATTTTCTTTGTGAAATTCAATTTTCTTTATCATCACTTAACATCATTTTAAAGTAAAAAGCAAGCCATTTTCAGACTTGCTTTCCACCATATCATCTTCCTTATTGATAAATCATTTCTTTATTCACAATCTCCCTTGCACATGCTTGTATATCACTCATTCTCGTCTAAAACCTCTTTCTTTGTGCGTCTATGCTTTCCCTGCTCATCATAAAACATATTTCGGGTAGCAACCTTTACTTCGGGTTGTTCCAACATTTTCCGTTCACTAAATACCAGATGAATATGATAATTCGTCTTTGCAATGGTATTTTCAATCACACATCGTTGTGTCAATTTTACCAAGGAAGGCTTTTGCCCAGGTCACGATACCTTTTGAGGAAAAGCCCACAAGTAATCTGCCCGGTGACAATCTGAGGTATTACAGACAGAGAAAGTCTCTGACTACCAGACAGCTTGCAGAGCAAATAGATGTTGTACCCGCAACTATCCTGATGTATGAACGAAATAAGCACCCGATCAAAGATTTTGAACATAACCCTATTTCTGATCAGTTGCTGGAAAGTATGGAAGCCAGCAAAAAAATAGCAGATAGTTTAGCGCCCATTCTGGAGCAAGAGGAAAAACTCAAGCGAATCGCAGAAGGTGCTACTGCACATATCCCCAATTTTGAGATTCCGACGCTTGCGTTGGATGCAATTTCAGAACCTTCACCAGCTATGAAAGCGATTGCTGAACAGAGTAAAGCTATGAAGTTGGCTACCAGCGTAGGTACTGCAATAGATGCCCTACAACACAGTAGTACCATCCAGACTTTAGGAGAACTTGCAATAGTCGCTAATGTCCCCAACTATACTTTCAAGAATCCGCTGCTTGAACAAGCCAATTTAGGGATGACGGCGATGCTCCAGTCTTTCAATAATAGTGCGGTAAAACTACTTGCGGATTCTGTTCATGGAATTATAAGCTCCTTTGGGTCTGCACTTACAGCGACAATTCATTCGCCTGTGATGGATTGGCTTCAGAGCATTGACATCTCTCCAATGCGCTCTGTGTTGGAGAATCTTGCACTGGAACCGGATATTCTTGGGAGATACAAGAAGTTCAATCAAGCGTACTTGACGGCTATGTATGAATGCAAATGGTTCCCCTACGCTGGCTGGGCAGCGGATATTACCATGACAGCGGAAATATCGGACATCCTGGCAACAAGCCGAGGTGCAAGTAAGCGACGAGAAAAGCGTATCGACAAGGTCATTCTCGACTATTACGACAAGAATGAAATCAAATTCATCAAGCGAATATGGAGAGAATCTGATTTAGAACCACATATCAAACGAATTCTGGGACAGGCTCTTGAAGCACATCTCCGTGGTGAATATGCCCTGTGTATTTCCAGCTTGGCAACTATGTGGGAGGGCTTAATCTACATAAAGGCAAACAATGCTACCATGCAGGATCGTCACCGGCAAAGGATGGCGATCACTAAAAAAGAACTGGAAGATCTGATCGAGGCAAACGACTACGACAAGATCTTCAGCGATTATTTTAATACCTTCATTGTTTCTCAGTGCAATAAGGTTGATGATGTGGTTGATGGTGTGCCGAACCGGCATGGCGTTTCTCACAGCTGGTATCACAGCTATCCGAGCAAAAAAGCTTCTCTGAATGCTATTTTGCTTACCGACTTCATAATTGGTCTGGAGCCACTTGAAGGCACCCAGGCCAGTGCATAAAGAAAATACGAATCGAGGTACACACGATGTCTAACGATAAAATCCAAGCGGTAGGAGTAAATATTGCAGAAAAAGCAACGATGATCTGGAATGTGGCAGATATGCTCCGTGGCCCCTTTAAGCCCCATGAGTACGGACTTGTAATCCTTCCTATGACCGTGGTTAAACGTTTCCACGACTGTCTGCTTCCCACCCACGAAGCAGTCTTGGCACAGTATGAAAAGGTCAAGAAGCTGGCCGTCATTGATGGCTTTCTGACCAAGGCTTCCGGTTATCAGTTCTACAATACCAGCAAGTTCACATTTGAAAAGCTGCTGGCTGACCCGGATAACATCGAAGCCAACTTCCGGGACTATCTGGCTGGGTTCTCTCCCAATGTCCAGGATGTTCTGTCCAAATTCGATTTTGACAACATCATCAAGAGAAACAGTATGAATGTCATAATCGGATCAGTTGGCATATCCCATTATTTCGGATGTGTTAGCCCTGTCTATTATGTTTTCAAGGAAACAGAAGATGCTGATTTAAGGTTTATTAGTTACATCTTTAGCACTGTAGGTTTTCAGAAAGAGCTGCGGAAATATGCCAAGGGTATTATGGAAATTCGTTTAAGAATATCCGTATCAGATACACTTAGACGGGTTGTGCCATTACCAAAACTGGAAGAACAAGCCTGCCAGGTATCATGCTGATACAGCACCCAGCAGTGCTTTCTGAAAATATGGTTTCTCTGTACTTTTTCTTATCACCCCAGAGATGTAGGATTTCTCACAGGCGGCAGTGTGCTTCACTGCTCCATTGGAATTTAACCATCCCGCCTTCCTTATGGCCGGACCGCGAATTACGGAAGTATCATTGTCCCTGTCTGGCTTTAGCACCGCCGCCGGTTGCAATCCGGCATTTGCTTCTGCGAAACCGCTATCGCCCCGATGGGCTTCATGGCGTGCAGTCGATGGCTCGACCAAACAGGAATGTACCTGAAGAATGAGTATTCAGTTTTCAAGGGACATCCGGACTTTCGTCCTTACAAAGTAAGTTTAACAAGAATCCTCCGGTTTCGCGTTGGCCTCGTAGGCGCACTTTGGTTGTCCTTGCAGGACTACATATGGTTTGTTTTGATTTTTTCAGTGTCCTATGCAGTCGGATTGGGGCAAAAAAAATACCTCGTTGGTTTCCCAACGAGGCATCGAAGACGATTCTATCTCATACGACTTCACATCATGCATCCGAAGATTTGTTTTACAAAATTCGCTTGTTTTTTTCCAGAACGCTTAAACTGATCATATGCTCCTTCTGCATGAATAATCAGCATTTCAATTTCTGGAGCAGTAATGACATTTACCACGTCAATTTTCTGCTCATATGCTTTACTCAATCGAAATTCCTCTCTGCGAGAATCCAAAATCCGTATCACAGAAATCTGCTCATCGAATCCTTTCCGTAAGTACTATGCATAAAAGCACAGCCGCAGAGTACATCTGTGGCTGTGTTTCGTGTTCAGTTGCTCACTGTTGCGTGGACTGGATATGGAGAGACAACATATCTCCCGATCTTACATGGGTGATCTTATCTGCCATCACTCTGGCAGTTTTCCTTGCAGATATGTCGGCATCCCCACTGCGGTCGTATCCGGCCTGACCTTAAACATGGCTTTTTCAATCTACCTTCCTTATCGGTTTTCCGCGATATATTTCTCCGCCATGTGGACTGCCACCGCGCCGTCCGCCACGGCGGTGACCACCTGACGGAGGGGCTTCGTCCGCACGTCGCCCACGGCGTAAACGCCGGGAATACTGGTTTCCGTGGTCTCTCCGGCCACGATATAGCCGCCGCCGTCCAGCGCCAGTTGACCCACCGCCAGCGCCGTGGCGGGCTGTCGGCCCACGCTGACAAATACGCCGTCGCAGTCCACCACGCTTTCCTCACCGGTGACGGTGTCCCGCAGGCGTACGCCGGTCAGCCTGTCCCCGGAAAGCAGCGCGGAAACGGTGCTGTTCCAGCGGAATTCCACATTTTCGGTCTGTTCCAGTGGCTCGTGATAGATCTTGGTGGCCCGCAGGGTGTCTCTGCGGTGGACGAGGATCACCTTTTTCGCCACGCGGCTGAGAAGGAGGGCATCTGCCGCGGCGGAATTGCCGCCGCCCACCACGACCACCGTTTTGTCCTTGTAAAACATCCCATCGCAGGCGGCGCAGTAGGCCACGCCCCGGCCCAACAGCTCCGTCTCTCCGGCAACGCCCAGCGTTCTGGGGTCTGCGCCGGTGGCCAGCACCACGGTTTTCCCCCGGAAGATCCCCTCGCTGGTCTCCACGAGCTTGGGAACCGCCGTCAGATCCATGCGGAGAACTTCCGCGTATTCGCTGCGTGCCCCAAAACGCTCCGCCTGCTTTTGCATCTTCTCCGCCAGAGAGAAGCCGTCGATCCCGTTCTCAAAGCCGGGGTAGTTGTCGATCTGCTCGGTCAGGGCCATCTGCCCGCCAGCAGACAGCTTTTCCAGCACGACGGTGTCCAGCCCCGCCCGGGCCGCGTACAGGGCGGCGGTGTAGCCGCCCGGGCCGCCGCCCACCACGAGCATATCATAAACATGATTGTTGTTCATATCTGAATCCTCCGTTATTTCGCCAAGGCTTCCTGAATGAAGCGGTCGATCTCTGCCTTTGAGCCGGGCGCGGTGATGGAATCCACGGCCTTTCCGTTCCGGTACAGCACCAGAGTTGGGATGACCTCGATCCCCTCGGCCCCCGCCAGCCGCGGCTCCTCGTCAATATTGATCTTGCTGACAACGAGGCTGTCCGCGTATTCCTCTCCAATCTTCTCATACGCAGGGCCGATCCTCCGGCAATAGCCGCACCAGGCGCCCAGAAATCCACCAAAACGGGCTTTTCGCCCCGGGTCGCCTGCTCAAACTGCTCCTGATTCATATTCATAGCTGCCATATCTGTCAGCTCCTTTCTTTTGTTTGGGTATTCTCAAGACTCCGTTCTCGCCCCACACCACATCGTGACCTCAACCTGAGATGACGGTACTCTGCCCTTGGGACATAAAGCAGATGAGTAAGACCATCATCTGTACGAGAATAGCTGCGGTTTGTTGCAGCTTATTCCGCGCAGAGCTCCGCCACAAGAGCGTCCATCTGCGCTTCGCTGGTTTGATTCAGTGCGCCGCGCAGCGATACCTCCGTTTCACACAGTCGGAGTTCCTTCATCTTTTCCAACTCGGCGCGCATCAGCCGCGCGGCAGCAGGGGCCCATGAGCCGTTTTCCATGAGGCCGATCCGGCGGTTTCGGAATCCCTTTGTCTGTAAATGATCCAAAAAGGCCTTCATGGGCGGGAACAGTCCTCCGTCATAAGTGGAGCAGGCCAACACCAGTTTCCCGCAGTAGAACGCACTGGCAACAGCGTAGGAAAGATCTGTCACAGTGAGATCACATATGCTGACCTGCACGCCTTTTTTCTCTAATTTACCCTTGAGGGTCTTCGCCGCATGGGCAGTATTTCCATGGATGGATGCGTGGGCAATCAGTATGCTCTCCGATTCTTCTGGTTCCCATTGTGACCAGAGATCATAGAGCCGCAGACACTCCTCCAGCCCTTCTGTAAGCACGGGACCATGGAGCGGGCAGATCGTTTGGATCTCCAGCGCGGAGGTCTTTTTCAGCAGAGCCTGCACCTGTGCGCCATATTTCCCGATAATATTGTAATAATACCGTCGGGCCTGCGGCACCCAGGGGGCACGGGCAGTCCGTTCCAGTGAGCCAAAGCGTCCGAAGCATCCGCCGAGAACAGGATTTTTTCCGTTTCCTCATACGCCGTCATCACCTCCGGCCAGTGCACCATCGGTGCCAGCAGGAAGCGCAGCCGGTGTGAGCCCAGAGAGATCGTGCTGCCCTCGCCAACCTCCAGCATACGGTCTTCCGACAATGCACCCGTGCCAAAGAACTGCTTGATCAGGGTAAATGTTTTCGCGTTTCCCACGATCTTCATCTCCGGGTACTCTTGCGCTATCCGCATGAGGCTGCCGGAATGATCCGGCTCCATGTGTGTGACCACAAGATAATCGGGGTTGCGCCCCCCCAACACCTGCGCTACATTGGAAAGCCATTCCTCCGCCGCCCGTGCGTCCACGCTGTCCATCACGGCGATTTTCTCGTCCAGAATGACATAGGAGTTGTAGCTCACTCCCATAGGCTGGACGGGGTACTGGTTTTCAAAGAGTGCCAATGTGTTATCATCCACCCCTACATAGCGGATGGCATCTGTTACCGTTCGGATATCCATATAAAAAATACCTCCTATTCTGATGTCTTTGGTTTTCTTATAAATCGTCTATCAGTGCGGTGCTCTTGGCGTAGGCGGTACTGCGTGCCTCAAAGAAATCGGTCTTGACCATGTTGCGTCGGCGTACTGGCTGACCCATTCCATGCTCTCCGGTTCGCTCTCAAAGCCCGGATACAATGCCGGATAGCCAAGGCTCGTCCAGCGAAGATTCCCGAGATAGCGGATGTAATCGCTAATCATCTGCCGGTTCAACCCCGGGATGTCGTCGCCGATCACATAATGCCCCCATGCGATCTCCTGCTCCACGCCCTCACGCATCATCTCGCGCAGCGCTTGTACGCTCTCGGCGGTGAACAACTCCGGCTGCTCCTTTTGCAGCTCCGTGATGATATTGCGGAACAGCCACAAGTGCGTGTTCTCGTCGCGGTTTATATAGCGGATCTCCTGCGCCGAGCCGGGCATCTTCCCGTTTCGGGAGAGATTGTAGAAGAACATAAAGCCGCTGTAAAAATAGATGCCCTCCAAAATATAGTTCGCCATCATCACGCGCAGCAGCGTGGGAGCGTCCTTCCGCTCCTGAAACTCGTTGTAGCAGTCCCCAATGAAGGTGTTGCGGCGCAGCAGATGCTCGTCCGTTTTCCATTGGTAGAGGATGTCATTGCGCTCCACGGGGGAACAGATGGTGTCGAGCATATAGCTGTAGCTCTGTGAGTGGACACACTCCTGAAACGCCTGAATGGACAGGCAGAGATTGACCTCGTTGGCTGTAATGTAGGCGCCGATATTAGGCAGGTTCGCTGTCTGAATGGAATCCAAAAAGACAAGAAAACTCAGAATTTTATCGTAGGCGCTGCGCTCGGCTGACAGCAGGCGGGGATAGTCCTTCACATCCTGCGAGAGATTGATCTCCTCAGGGATCCAAAAGTTGTTCATGGCCTGCCGGTACCAGTCGCTGACCCAAGCGTACTTCATATTGTTGAAGTCGTTGAGGTTGGTGGTATTGCCGCCGATCATGCGCCGCAGGCGCACATCAGGGTCGCCCTCCGGGTTAAAGAGGGGCTTTTTCTTCAGTTCCATCATGCTATCCTCCTTATGACGAGCAGCTTTCACAGGCCTCGACCTCAAGGGCCTTGCTGCGGACATAATAAATGGTCTTGACGCCGGCCCTCCACGCCTCCAAATACAGTCTGAGCACCTGACGCATGGAATAGTCGTTGGTGATATAGAGATTCATGCTCTGCGCCTGGTCAATATGTCTCTGGCGAAAGCCCGCGGCGCGTACCGACCAGCTTTGGTCGATCAGATGCGCCGCCTTATAGTACCACCATGTATCCATAGAAAGCTCCGGAGCAACGCGGGGCAGCATGCTGCCCTTTTTTTCCTCTAAAAAGAATTTCTTCATAATTGGATCGATGCCCGCCGACGTGCCGGAGAGGATGGATGTGCTGGAAGTGGGTGCGACAGCCAGCAGATAGGCGTTGCGCATTCCCTGCACCGCCACCGTTTCCGCAAGCGCCCGCCACTTTTCTGAGGTATAACCTCGCTTTTCAAAATACGCGCCTGTCTGCCAGTCGCTGCCCTCAAAGAGCGCATAGCGGCCCTTTTCCCGTGCCAGTGCTGTGTCCGCCTTGACGGCGGCGTAGTTGATATGCTCGAATACCGCATCGGTGAAGGCAAGGTGCTCATCGCTCTCCCATCGGATGCCGCGCTTTGCCAGCATGTGGTGGTAGCCGCTGACGCCCAGGCCGATGCTGCGGTACTTCTGATTGGTAAGCCGCGCGTATTCCAACGGGTAGAAGTTGAGGTCGATCACATTATCCAGTGCGCGGATGGCCGTTTCCACCGTGCGTTCCATATAGGCCTCGTCCTCCACCGCCAGATTACCGAGAGACAGACTCGCCAGGTTGCAGACCACAAACTCACCGGGGAGTGTGGCCGTCACCACCACTGTGTCGCCGTTCTCCGTGTGCACCTCAGTGCTGATATGCTCGATGGGCGCCATGTTCTGTGCGATCTCCGTGCAGAGATTGGAGCAATAGATCATTCCCGTGTGGTCGTTTGGGTTCATACGATTTACGCTGTCGCGGTTGAAGGCGAAGGGCGTGCCGGTCTCCACTGCCGAGCGAAGCACCAGCCGCACGATGTCCTTGACGGTGACGCTGCGCTTTTCGATGCGCGGGTCATTGACGCAGTCCAGATACCGCTTCTCCCATTCCGTACCCCAGTAATCCTCCAGTGCATAGCCCTTGACCGTGAGGATCTCATGCGGACACATGAGATGCCACGGCGCGTCTATGTTCTCCTCCGCCAGTCGCCAGAAGAGATCCGGATAGCACACGGCGGGAAACACATCATGCGCCTTCATGCGGTCGTCGCCGTTGTTGGTGCGCAGTTGAAGGAATTCAGGCAGATCCCGGTGCCATGCGTCTAAGTAAACCGCCGCAGCGCCCTGCCGCATCCCCAACTGATCCACCGCCACGGCGGTATCGTTGACCAACCGGATCCAGCGGATAACACCGCCCGCCGCCCCTTGAAAGCCGCGGATGGTGCTGCCTGCAGCGCGCACCTTACCGAAGTACATCCCCATTCCACCGCCAAATTTAGAGACCTTTGCGAAGTTGTCCAGCGAGCGGTAGATGCCGTCCAGACTGTCCGGCACAGTGTCCACAAAGCAGCTTGAAAGCTGATGGTAGGGCTTTCGTGCGTTGGACATGGTAGGTGTCGCCATCGTGACCTCCATACGGCTGAGCATATCGTAAAAGCGTTTTACCCACCCCATGCGGTCAGAGCCTTCGTTCATAGCAAGATGCAGCGCGATACCCAAAAACATCTCCTGCGGTGTTTCCAGCGGCACGCGGCTGCGTGACTGGATCACATAGCGTTTGAGCAGCAGGTCAAGGCCGGAGTAGGTGAACAACTCGTCCCGTTCCGGGCAGAGAAAGTCCTCCGCCATAGCGATCTCCTCGTGGGTATAGTGGGCAAGAATATAGTCACCGTAGAGTCCCTTATCCGTCAGATAGCGAAGCCTGCCATAGAGGTCGCCGACGCCGCGCCCCTCCCATTCCTGTGCGTTGCGACAGCGAAAGGAGTGGTTCAGAAGCCGCGCCGCGATGAACTCCCACTTGGGTGCCTCTGCCGTAGTCAGCTCTACCGCTGCCTTGGTCAGTGCCTCAGCCCTCTCATCCTCCGTCATGCCCGGGCGACAGAAGCTCTCAAACTTCATTTGAAGCGCCGCGAGGGAGTAGATTTCCTCGGTAAAATCCATCTGGATACGGCGCAGCACCTCGTCAAGCGAGTTATCCCCCACCGTCTGCGCGATGGTATGCCGGACGCGGCGCAGCGCAGACCGCTTTTCGCGATAGAGGATGTACGCCTTGGCCACCTCATAGTGTCCGCGCTCCATGAGCGTCCGCTCCACCTCGTCCTGCACACGTTCCACGGTGAGCGGTACTGTGACGGAGAGATTGTCGAGAACGGCGGCGAGGATCTCCTCCAGTTCTCCGCCCCCAATCTCCCTTCCCTGTCCATCAAACGCTTTTTTCATGGCGTTGAAAATTTTATCCTGTTGAAAAGGAACAGACTTCCCGTTTCGTTTTCTGATCTCCATTTCGATCCTCTCATCTTCTCCGGTCACTTCTCATGTCCTTTTGGGCAAAGAGCGGGCAAGCGCAGTATCACGCTTGCCCGCTCTATTTTTGAAAGCCGGTTTTTCTGCAGCCGACACGGCGGGGCTGTTTGTTGTCTGTTGTCTTGGTTTTGGCTTTCCTGCCAGTTACTTCATAGATTCCAGAATGCGTCCGCCAGTGCTTCCAGCTCAGTGCGCTTGTCCGTGCCCATGGACGAGGCGAGGCTGAGCCGCTCGTTGAGCACCGTCATGTTCTTAAGCTCATCGTTGACGAATTTCTGCATGAGGTCACCGGACTTCACCGCCCATGAGCCGTTTTCAATGATGGCAAAGGTGCGGTTTTGCAGATTCAGTGCCTTCATATCCATGAGGAAGTCATGCATGGCGGGGTAGATGCCGAGATTGTAGGTCACAGAGGCCAGGACAATGTGACTGTACTTAAACGCCTCGGAGATCAGCTGGGAGACATGAGTGGAGGACACATCGTACATCGCCACCTTGCTCATGCCCTTATCGCAGAGCGACACCGCCAGCGCCTGCGCCGCGTTCTCCGTGTTGCCGTACATGGAGGCGTAGACGATGAGCACGCCCTGGGTCTCAGGGGCATAGCGGCTCCATGTGTCGTACTTTTCGATGAACCAGCCCAGATCCTTGCGCCACACGGGGCCGTGGAGCGGGCAGATGTACTTGATCTGATCCAAAACGCCGCCGGCCTTTTTCAGCAGGAGCTGGATGTGGGGGCCGTACTTGCCCACGATGTTGGTGAGATAGCGGCGGGCGTCGTCCAGCCAGTCCCGCTCGAAGTCCACCTCGTCGGCGAACAGCTTGCCGTCCAGCGCGCCGAAGGTGCCGAAGGCGTCGGCGGAAAAGAGGACGCCGTCGGTGACGTCGAGGGTCACCATGGCCTCCGGCCAGTGAACCATAGGCGCGCCCACAAAGGTGACGGTGTGCTTGCCAAAGGAGAAGGTGTCGCCCTCCTTCACCTCGATGCACTCATGTCCGTCCACATGGAAGCCGAACTGCCGCATGAGCATGAATGCCTTCTCGTTGGAGATCAGCTTCACCTTGGGATGGCGCAGCAGGATCTCCTCGATGCAGGCGGCGTGATCCGGCTCCAGATGGTTGACCAGCAGGTAGTCCAGCTCGCGGCCATCCAGCACATACGCCAGATTTTCCAAAAGCTGGCGGCAGGCAGACCAGTCCACCGTGTCAAAGAGCACCGTCTTTTCATCCAGCAGGCAGTAAGCGTTGTAGCTTACGCCCGGGGAATGGGAAAGCAGTTTTCAAACAGGGCCAGGCGATGGTCGTTGGCGCCCACCCAGTAGAGGTCGTTTGTTACTTTACGCACGCAATACATCTTATCTTACCTCCTTCACGGCTCAAGCCTTTACAAATTGATCCTTCGTCTCCGCGCACTCCGGGCACACCCACTCGGCGGGAAGCTGCTCAAAGAGCGTACCCGGCGCGATCTCGCCGTCCTCGTCGCCCAACTCCGGCACATACTCGTAGCCGCAGCCGCTGCAGACGTAGCGGTCGCCGATGGGGGCGGGCTTCGGCGGTGTGGGCCGCTTCATCTTTACCATAGGCGGCGCGGGCAGCTTTTCGCCGCTATCCAGCGCAGCAGTGAGCAGGGGCAGGATCTCCTCCACATCGCCCACGATGCCGTAGTCGCAGTTCTTGAAGATAGGCGCGTTACCGTTCTTATTGATGGCCACGATGGTGGAGGCGTCCTTGATGCCCTTAAGGTGCTGGGATGCGCCGGAGATGCCACAGGCGATGTACAGATTGCCGGTGAACTTCTGACCGGACATACCCACATAGCGGTTCAGCGGCAGATATTTGAGAGTCTCCGCCACAGGGCGGGAAGAACCGATGGCCGCGCCGGCAGCCTTGGCCAGCGACTCTACCAGTTTCATGTTCTTTTTCTCCCCGATGCCCTTGCCCGCGGAGACCACCCGCTCCGCCTGCGGGATGGGCGTATCCATAGGGATGCCCACGGAGAAGTCGTGACCATCCTTCTTCAGCGCCGCTACAAGGTCGGCCACCTGCTGGGCAGCATCCCCTTCCCGGAAGATGGTCTTTTTGCGAATGCCGGTGATGGGCGCGGGTTTCTTGGCCGCCGAACGGCTCTCGCCGCCGGAGCTCTTGCCCAGCCTGCCCACCAGATGAGAGGCGATGACCACCCGCTGGATCTCGTTAGTGCCCTCGTAGATGGTGGTGATCTTGGCGTCGCGGTAGGCCCGTTCCACCTCCATGCCCTTGAGGAAGCCACTGCCGCCGTGGATCTGCAAGGCATCGTTGGTGACCTCCAGCGCGATGTCCGAGGCGTACATCTTCGCCATGGCGGACTCCATGCCGTAAGGCGCGTGCTGCTCCTTCAGCTCCGCCGCGGAGTAGATGAGGAACCGGGCGCAGCGCAGCTTGGTGGCCATATCCGCCAGCTTGAAGGCGATGCTCTGCTGGGCCGCGATGGGCTTGCCGAACTGGACGCGCTCCTTGGAATAGCTCAACGCGTGCTCAAACGCGCCTTGGGCGATGCCCAGCGCCTGCGCGGCGATGCCGATGCGTCCGCCGTCCAGCGTGGACATGGCAATCTTGAAGCCCTCGCCCTCCTTGCCCAATAGGTTTTCCTTGGGAACCTTCACGTCGTTGAAGATCAGCTCCGCCGTGGAGGAGGAGCGAATGCCCATCTTGTCATAGTGGTCGCCGAACTCAAAGCCCTTCCAGCCCTTCTCCACGATGAAAGCGGAGATGCCCCGGGTGCCGATGTCCGGCGTGGTGACGGCGAAAACCACATAGGTGTCCGCCTTAGGGGCGTTGGTAATGAAGATCTTGCCGCCGTTGAGGAGGTAGTAGTCCCCCTTATCCAGCGCCGTGGTCTCCGTGCCGCCGGCGTCGGATCCGGCGTTGGACTCCGTGAGGCCGAAGGCGCCGATCTTCTCGCCCTTGGCCAGCGGAACCAGATATTTCTTCTTCTGCTCCTCGGTGCCATAGGCGAAAATGGGCCATGAGCGAGGGAGACGTGGGCGGAGAGGATTACGCCCGCGCCGCCGTCCACACGGGCCAGCTCCTCCACCGCGATGGCGTAGCTCAGGGCATCAAGACCGGCACCGCCGTACTCCTTGGGGTAGGGAATGCCCATCCAGCCCAGCTTACCCAGCTTCTTGACAGCCTCCTCGGGAAACTCATTGTTCTGATCCATTAAAAATGCGAGGGGCTTGATCTCCTCCTCCGCAAAACTCCGGATCTTCGCGCGCAGCTCTTCGTGCGCCGCCGTGGTTTGAAACAGCATATGGGTACCTCCTCTTAAAATTTTACAGCTTGCTTGTATCTTGGGGATCGGATCCGCCGGTCAGCAGCCTGCGCAGGCTCACGGCACGGAACGCCTCGTCCTGCTTTTGCTGCAAGGCCGCCAGCTGACAGTGGATGGCGCACCGCCCATGCTTGTCCTGCCAGCGGCATTCATATCCCGGCTCCATGCAGGCGCACAGGATGCCCCGCTCCCCCACGACCCCCATGAGATCGTAGAGGGAGGTCGCGTCCAGATCGCAGGACAGCGCGCAGCCGCCGAGGGCGCCGCGGCTCACCCGCACCAAATTGCCGGCGGAGAGCTTGCGCAGAATCTGGTAGGCAAACTGATTGGGGATCAATTCCGTTTCCGACATCTCGGCCACCGAATGCTTCTCCCCGTCCAGCAGCACCCGCAAAATGCGCAGTGCGTAGTCCGTCTCTTTGGTGATGATCATGCTCCACATCCTCTTTTCGCTTGCTTGTTAATGCCATTATATCAATCTTGATAAATTTTATCAAGATAATTTCCAAAAAAATATATCGTTTTAACACAGACCGCTCCAGCCCGGGTCAGCTTCGCTTTCCATGTCAGCGAAAAGCCATGTTCCTTACAATATAGAAGCCGAAAAAGCTGTGCCGTGGCAGTCCGCCGAAAGCAGAAAAGACTATGCCTGAAAACCAGAAAGCGGAGAAATTGGTTGGGGCTCGCAGGGGTCGCCCACCCAAGGCGGATAAGGCGGTCCCTGGCAAGTCCAAGGCAAGCACCAAAGTGCGTGCTTTTCATTTTATATTCGACACATTATGTTATGATATGCAGTAAATGTTCCATCTTACCGGCCCATTCTCTGCTGGAATCGGCGCACTCTTTCAGTTCAGTTTCGACTTCAGCATTTATCGGCAAGTTTTTCTTATAGCGGATGGTATGCTCAAGGCTTGCCCAGAAGTCCATAGCGATTGTACGGAGTTGTATCTCCACCGGCACATGGATCACTTTTTCCGCAAAGAATACCGGCAGCCGGAGCGTCAGGTGCAGACTGCGATAGCCATTTGGCTTAGGGTGTGAAATATAATCTTTCTCTGTGATGATTTCAATGTCAGACTGTTTTTTTAAGCACTTTGCCAAAAAGAATACATCCTCCTCGAAAGAGCAGATCACCCGCACACCGGCAATATCCATGATATTTGTCTGCATGGTCGGAAAATCCAGAGGAAGTCCGCGTTTCTGCATCTTATTCATAATGCTGGACGGCGACTTCAAGCGGCTTTTTATACTTTCTATCGGATTGCGATCATGCTGCAATGAAAACTCTTCGTTTAGATTTCCAACCTGCTTTCCAGTGCTTTCAGCGCACATCGGTATTGCAGCATGACTTCCTGATACCTGCGATTTTCGCTTAAAAGGCGCTGGCACTGCAAATCATCTAAGCCTTTATCTGCCGCAACCGTCAAGCCAAATAAATTCTCACTCATAGCTTCTCCATTCCGCAGGGATAGGCGCTCCGCGCTGTCTGCCGCTCTTGTATTACGACCTGATAAAAACTGTATCCGCCGGAGAGATGGGAACAGGTGAAACCGTACTGCGTCAAAAGTCGGCAGGCCAGATAACTGCGAAGCCCTGTCTGGCAATTCACATAAACAGGCTTACCCCGGTCTAACTCGTCCAAATGCTCCCGCAGATCGTCCAGTGGAATATTGCGGAATCCATTCAAGTGCCCACGCCGATATTCGCCTTCTGTACGGACATCCAGCAGTGTCGCATTGCCATCGCAAGGCAAGTCCTCAACCTCATTCCAATGGAACTGCCGTACCTTCCCGCTCTCCAAATCCTCGATCATAAAACCGGCCATATTGACCGGGTGTTTGGCAGAGGAATAGGGCGGCGCATAGGAAAGGTCAAGCTCCGTCAGTTCCAAGGCTGTCATTTTTGCGCGAATGGCCGTTGCCAGTACATCAATGCGCTTGTCCACGCCCTCGCCGCCAACGATCTGCGCACCCAGCAGCCGCAGGCTTTCTTTTTCATACATCACCTTCATTGCCATAGACTGTGCGCCGGGATAATAGGTAGCGTGGGATGCCGGGAATAATACGACTTTGTCGTAAGCGATCCCTGCTGCCTGCGCTGCCTTCTCATTGATCCCCGTGGAGGCCGCTGTCAAGCCAAACAGTTTCAGAACAGACGAGCCCTGAGAGCCGTGAAAGCGGCTGTTTCCGCCGCAGATATTGTCAGCGGCAATGCGTCCCTGCTTGTTGGCAGGCCCCGCCAGCGAGATCAATGCTTTTTGGCCGGTCACGAAATGGGTGACCTCTACGGCATCGCCCACAGCGTAGATATCCGGCACGGAGGTTTCCATCCGCTCGTTGACAGCGATGCTGCCCCGGATGCCCAGCTCAAGTCCGGCCTCTTTTGCCAGATGGGTGTCCGGCGTGACGCCGATGGCCAGCAGCACCATGTCGGAGCGCAGCGGCTCACTTTCCTCCAGCAGCGTCAGCACGGAATCTCCGTCCTGTCGGAATCCGGTGACGGTTTCATCCAACCGCAGAGCCACACCGTGTCTGCGCATTTCCGCATGGACAAAGCTGGCCATATCCGCATCCAGCGGCGCTAATAGCTGCTTCAGACGCTGGACGATGGTAACCGAAACGCCCATCTCCACAAGGTTTTCCGCCATTTCCAGACCGATAAAGCCGCCGCCAGCCAAAACAGCGGTTTTCGGCTTCTGATCCTCTACAAAGCGTCGAATGCGGAGGGTGTCTTCCACGGTGCGCAGGGAAAAGACCCGCTCGCTGTCCACGCCGGAAAGCGCAGGAATCGTCGGCTTTGCGCCGGGGGCAAGAAGCAGTTTGTCATAGGTTTCCGTGTAGACCTTCCCGCTGTCCAGTGCGTGGACGGTGACGATTTTCTCTGCGGGATTGATCGCAGTTACTTCCTGCCGTACTCGCACATCAATGCGAAAGCGATCCCAAAAGCTCTCCGGAGTTTGCAGCGTCAATTCTTCCTGCTCCTTGATCACACCGCCCACATAATACGGCAGACCGCAGTTGGCATAGGACACATAGCCGCTGCGCTCGATCATGATGATCTGCGCGTGTTCATCCAAACGGCGGATGCGGGCGGCGGCAGAAGCACCGCCCGCCACACCGCCTACGATTACAACTTTCATCTTGCGCCCTCCACCATTGCGGCAATCTCCGACTTAGGCCGATAGCCCACCGATTTGGCAACGGCCTTTCCATCCTTGAATACGACCAGCATCGGGATACTGGACACCTGAAAACGCATTGCCAGCTCCATCTGCTCGTCCACATTGACCTTTCCCACCTTGAGCGCGCCGCTTTTTTCTTCGGCAAGCTCATGCAGTATGGGAGAGAGCATTTTGCACGGTCCGCACCAGTCGGCGTAGAAGTCCAGCAAAATGGGCTTGTCGGAACGCAGTACCTCATTTTCAAAATTCGCAGCAGTAATTTTCAGTTCAGCCATGAGTAAGGCTCCTTTCTGTTATCTTTGTTTATTCTTTGTTTTTCAGCTTGCAAATCCCCTGCGTCATGGTTCCCATGGGGCAGAAGGCACACCATGTACGGGGCTTGTAGAGCACCATGACGATGAGGCCGATGAGCAGCGAGGTCAGCATGAGGCTGTAAAAGCCGAAGCTGAATTGGGCTACCCAGTCTGTCACCGTTCCGGCGGTGTAGGCCCAGCCCCACGGCACACGGAAGGTCCAGAACAGCTTAATGGCCTCCCGCAGGGACGAAGTACCCGCAGCGACCAGATATGTCTGAAACACCATGTTGCCGAACATCGTCAGGAAAAAGATCAAAAAGCCATAACGGAACACTTGGAGGACATCCAGCGGGGCGTGGGCTTGCAGCGGGAGCATTTAAGGTCTGTCCCCAGCTTGCTGAACAGTTGACCCCGTCCGCAGAGGTGGTTGCAAAAGTATTTGTTCCCACCAAAGATGGCTAAGAACAGCGGCAGAAGAAAATCGATCATGCCCAGCCACGCGAACAGGATATTGAAAAAGCCCAGTGCAAAATAGATGATTGCATATACCAACAGGTAATCGTACCAATGCTTTACTTTCATGCGTCAGCCCTCACTTTCACCTCAATGCAGCCGACGGGACAGATCTTTGCGCACTTGCCGCAGCCTACGCATCGTTCCGCCTCCACAGCGGCGTAGCAGCCGCGGCGCACCTTGACGGCCCCCAGTGGACAGGTATTTTCACACACGCCGCAGGCGACGCACCGCGTCTTATCTATGGCGGCCAGTTTCTTTGACAGCATAGCGTTCCTCCCTTAATCCTGCAAGGATTTGTAATAGAGCATACAGTGGCAGAATCCCTCGAAGCCCGGATCTGCAATTTGATCCTTAAACTCCTGGCACATACATTTGGTCGCCTCTGTGCTCTCCCTGCGGCAGGGGCAGTACCCGCCGGTGCGCTTGAGTCCTTCTCTGATGGTGCTGACAATCTCCTGATCGGAATTGAGCTTGATTTTCATGTTCGCCACCTCTTTCTTGTTGATTGATTGTGGCTTTATCATACCGCAGTACAAAGCATTTTTCTGTGACGAGGTTACGTTACGGCAAATTTTTATATAAGTGAGAAAGAGCCGTGAAGCGGTATCTTACATACTGCTTCACGGCTCTTTGTTTATAGGTTTTGTTGTGCTTCCTTACTCAGCCACAGAAAACTGGTCTTTGCCAACAAAACATAAGGGGCATTCAAAATCATCCGGAATATCTTCCCATTTTGTACCCGGTGCAATGCCGCCTTCCGGATAGCCATTTTCTTCGTCGTATTCCCAACCACACACATCGCATACATATTTCATAATGAAATTCTTCTTTCTTGTTTTTTATTTCGCACACAACATTAGCCCGACTTTATCGTCATCAGAAACAATAACGATTCCTATCTTACTCAAAGAATATCCACAGCTTCCGCTTGTTTTACTCTCTTTGTTTTCTTATTCCCTGAAATCATTTTATGACCCGTATATACTGCCATAACCATGCAGATCAAGGAACTAAGCGCAAGGTACTTATGCGTTGTTTTTGAGCCTTTATATCCAGTGCAAAAAGTTCCAAACATGGTAATTACCGCTCCGATTGACCAATATTTATGTGCTTTCATGACTTGTTTGCCTCCTGCCTGCAATACATGACATTCAGTTCTCTATGTTGGTTCTAAGATACCATGCGCGGAACGATCACGCTTTCCACAGACTGTGGAGGTTGCAGTAGGCGTAGACCGCCTCGACTTCGTCGCCCTCGCAGAGCGCAAAGCAGACCTCCGGCTTCTCGCCCGGGTGCAGTTCCTTGCGCTGGTTGCCCTGATTGGTGTGGAGGGACACCCACTCGATGTAGTGCTCCGGCAGCATGGGATGCTCTACGGAGCCGACCTTGACATGAACGATGCCGTTTTCCACAGTCCAGACAGGGACGTGCTTCTCCACGGCGGCGTCGGTGGTACCGGGGATGATCTCGCTCATCGGCTCACCGCAACAGATGACGGGAACGCCCGTGTCCTTGACCTTGGCAATGATGTTGCCGCAATGCTTGCAAATGTAAAACTTCTGCTCCATGATTCGTTCTCCTTTTCTCTTTAATAGTTTTCTGCGTGAATTTCAAAGTAGCTCTGGGGATGGTTGCAGGTCGGGCAGACCTCCGGTGCTTTCTCACCGATCACGATATGCCCGCAGTTGCGGCACTCCCATACCTTGACCTCACTCTTGGCGAAGACCTCCGCCATCTCCACATTGTGCAGCAGGGCACGGTAGCGCTCCTCATGATGCTTTTCAATGGCGGCTACCAGGCGGAAACGCTGGGCCAGCTCATGGAAACCCTCCTCGTCGGCGGTTTTGGCAAAGCGTCGTACATATCCGTCCACTCGTAGTTCTCGCCCTCAGCGGCGGAGAGAAGGTTTTCGGCGGTGTCGCCAATGCCGTTCAGCTCTTTGAACCACAGCTTGGCGTGTTCCTTCTCATTATCAGCGGTTTTGAGGAACAGCGCCGCGATCTGCTCGTAGCCTTCCTTCTTGGCCTTGGATGCAAAATAGGTGTATTTGTTGCGCGCCTCGGACTCACCGGCAAAGGCAGCCATCAGGTTTTTTTCGGTTTGAGTTCCTGCGTATTTCGTTTCTTTCATGGTGGATACTCCTTCCTGTTTTTCTGCTTTTATTGTAGCAAATCTATGATTTTCTTCTGTAACGAAGTCACATTTCTTTTTATTTTAGACGATTTAGTCTGTTCTTATCCCGCAGCGTGATTGCACCACGCTTCAGCTCCACCAGCCCGTCCTCCGAGAAGCTTTTGAGCATCCGTGCCACTGCCTCCCGTGCCGAGCTGATGTGCTGGGCGATCTGCTCATGGGTCATGCGTATCGTGTCGGAGCCGGTACGTTCCGCTTCGGCAAAGAGAAATTCTGCCAGCCGCTGATCCAATCCCTTGAACATAATCTGCTGCATCGCCCACATCACATCAGAAAACCGTTTCGTTGCCAGTTCATAAAGAAAACAGCGGACATGGAGATTTTTCTCCTTGAGTGCAGCAATGACATTTGCAGAGATAATCAGAATGTCCGTATCCATTCCGGCAGTCATTTGTGTATCAAAGGTGATCTGACTGATCACGCAGGAGGCGGAAAGCACGCATAGTTCGCCCGGATACAGGCGGAACAGCGTTACCTCCCGCCCCTCATCAGAGAGAAGATAGGTGCGGATCTCGCCGGAAAGAATAAACAGCATTCCGAGACATTCATTGTCGCTGCTGTGAACGAACGCACCCTTTTTATAATGACGGACAAAGGCACTTCGGCGTAGTGTGTCCATTTCGCGTTCGGTCAAGGATGACCAGAACGGAAGTTGTGTCAGTGTGCGTTCCATATCAATGGCAGCTATGCTTGCCGCAGCCGTGGTCACCGCAGGAGTGACCAGCCTCGCCGTGTTCATGGTCATGGTGGTCACAGTGAACATTGGGATCGTAGCCCAAACTTCCGTTGAGCAATGCGCTCACCGCCGCGTCAGCGTCCCCGCTGACACCGCCGTAGAGCTTGATGCCCGCTTCGGCGAGTGCTGCCTGCGCACCGCCGCCGATGCCTCCGCAAATCAAAGTGTCCACGCCGTTCTGCATCAGGAATCCTGCCAGTGCGCCGTGACCGCTGCCGTTGGTATCAACGACTTCCGCATGGACGATTTTGCCGTCCACAGATTCATAAAGCTTGAACTGCTCGGTGTGACCGAAATGCTGAAAGATCTGACCGTTGTCATAGGTAACTGCAATTTTCATAATGGAATCTCCTTTGCAAGTTTTGCCTGATTTTTCCATGTTGGCTCTCTGCATCCGGCAGCAACGGCCGCAGTGAGCTGCCTCCTGTCCTCCGCAGATGCGGTAGTTTCCCCCGGTGATGTGCAGCGGTTTCCCGTAGACAAGACACGCTACGATCTTGCTCCGTGCGCTTTCGTAAATCTCCTGCACGGTAGAGCGGGAAATCTCCATTTGAGCGGCACACTGCTCGTGGGTTTGCTGCTCCAAGTCAACCAGCCGAATGACCTCGTATTCGTCCAGCGTCAGCAGGATCGGCTCGGTATTCTCGCACCCGTTAGGACAGAATGTATCGACCTGTGGTACGCCACAAATTCGACGGCACCGTGGCGGTCTTGGCATGGGAGCTTTCCTCCCTTTGTATTCGGTATATTCCGATTATAGCACTTTGAGCAGAAAAAGCAATTTTTCAAAAGCTGCTACATTTTCCGTCCTCATATGTGTGCTGGCTGATATTCGGTGTCGAAGACTACGTGTGAGCCATGTTCGTATTGTCAGATTATCTACATTTGACAGAACTTCGCAGGGTATCCTCTTCCGAATAGTTCGCATTGATGTCCATCGGGTTGATATACTGCGCGCTGGAAGGGCTGATTTTAATGACCTGCCCCTCAAATTTCTTCACCAGTGCCGTGTACTCGGCTTCCGGATCGCACACAATTACATCGTCATCCGTCACCAGAAACGCATTGGCGATTTCTCGCTTGGCAGAGAAGGATTTACCGGAACCGGGAGTACCCAGAAAAGTCCAGACGGCGCAGGTTGCAGTTGTACTTCTGCGCGATACTGGAAGCTTGAAACACATTGGTTTCCAGCTCCTGCTCCGTCTCGCCGGTATTCATCACCAGAAAGGTCAGCAGGAACATACGCTCATTCTGGCTCTGCAATTCCTTCAGCAGTGCCTTTGCGTCCCTGCCGTAAGTTGCCAAATCTGACGGAATGATGTCCATATCGTATCCGGAACGGACAGCTTTCTTCTGTTCCTCAATCTTGGAACGATCCAGCTCCGTAATGGTGTGCTTGATGGATTTGATTGCTTTGTTCTGGTCTACCGACTGAATGTGCATGGTCACAATCTGGCTGGATTCCATATCCAGAAAGTCCTTCAGCAGCTGATCCGACAGGTCGGAAGCCGTAATCTGGAGATAGGACATGGAACCATACATCCCACCCATCTGAAAAACACGGTTCTTCGGAAAGGCAAACCCGGTCGGGGCAATAAAGTCCTTTACCGACAGCCCGCTCTCCGGCAGCCACTTCCAATCGAAATTGAATCGGTCATGGTCACCCATGTGGAACATATCGTGCATCAGATGAAGCCGTTCCTTACCGTTCAGCAATTTTGCCCGGACACCCAAGCGTTTGAAGTTGTTCATCAGGTCGATCTCAATGTGATTGAGCCTCGGCTTTGCCTGTTTCATGGATTCTGCTTCAATGCCAAACGTCAGGTACTTCGTCTTGGTCAGGCCGTTGTTGCCTGGCAAGCTGACGGCGCAGCATGGTGCTGTACTCCGTGCGCACCGGATTGAAATGATCCTTCTGGTACGGGATGCGCACCATCTTCTCAAAATTCGAGGCATCCGTAGCCATATTCATAAAAGAAAGCTCAAAGCGGATACTCAGAGAGCCGTTCCACCCGCATCTGATAATCTCCTGGGAACTCCTGCCGAAGCTTGCCGTATTCCGTGTCAGAGAGAAGGACATTTTCGTATGAGCCATACCGGTGCTGGATTTCCTTCTTCTCTCTTTTATTGATTGTTTCAGTACTTGTTCTATTAGTACTTAATTGCGCGGGATTTTCCGTAACCGATGTGTCCGTATCCGGATTTACCGTATACGGCTTTTCCGTACACGGTGATTCCGAACACGGCTTTTTCCTTGGCATCTCATAGATCACATACTCCGCTCTGCCCATCCGACCGTTACTCTCACGCTGCTAGTTCCTTTCCAGATATCCAAGACGTTCCAGTTCTTTCAGAGCTGTAAGCACTTCATCTACGCCGTCCGGTGTAATCGAAGATAATCCCCGTACCGAATAATTCCATGTGTCCGGCAAACTGAGCAGCATAGAGAGAAGTCCTTTCCCTTTCAGGCTGAGGCCCTGATCCCGCAGGTGGTAATTGCACATCGTTGTGTAATTGCTGTTTTTCTCAACCCTGAATACCGGCATGGTGCTCACCATCCTTTTTCGCAGGCTCCGCTTTTTTCTTCGAACATTTGCGCGGACGATCTTCGTTTTCCTCCCGACGATGGTATTTACCGGTATCCTGCATCATGCGTTCAAACGCCTGAAGGCGTCCCTCAGTAAAAAGCGTCATTCGATCACACCCCATTTCTTAAACAACTTGAAGAGATGATTCTTTCCCTTGCAGGTCACTCTCGTCTGCTGCACCAGCTTTCCACTTCTGCCGTAGCAACCCCGGACAATAAAATAGCCCCTTGCAGATTTGTCTGCAAAAGGCATCAGCCAGCCGCTTGGACTACGGTACAGATAGCGGTGATCCAGTAAGAGAGCCACTGCCGTCTTCTCCGGGATTCCGATTTCCTTACAGAAATTCCGGATACAGGTGTAATCCTCAGAATTTACAAAGGTGTCGAAGTAGTCTGCCTTGGGCTGCGCCGCATCCAGCTGTTTGCGGATACCCTCAAGCTGCTCTCTCTCGGCTACAAGCTCCTGCGCCAGAGTGTAGATGACCTCCGGATGCTAAATCACCTGATCCAAAATAGAATCGCTCATATACACACCATGCTTTCGGATGGACGGGAGAACTTCATCAAACACCCAGTGTTCAAACCGTTCTGCCGATGGCAGCTTGCTGTGAACGATCAGCCGGTAAACATCACCTTCCGTGATAAAGGAGATTTCAACGACCTGCTCTCCAGCATCTCCATACTGATTCACCTTCTGAACGACCCCCTCGCGTTTCGTTAGGGGGCCTCTACAATGGCGTTTCACTGCGGCGTAGGGATTCACATATCCCAACGCTTTCGCCACGTCGCTTGCACAGAAGAAGGTCTTGCCTGCCTCCTGTAACAACCGGATCGAACCAAACTCCTGGTTCTCAAACACCTCCATCATCTGCCTCGACTGTCCGCCATGACTGCCCACATCGGTGTCATGGGTCTTCTGATTGAAATCCGTCATACCTGTTACCTCCTACTCAAATTTGTCTCGCCGGATTTCGGGCGAAAAAAATAAAGCCTCGACCCATTCTCGTTTTCAAAGAATGAGCCAAGGCTCTATGTAACAGGATACCTGATATCATTTTTTTGCAGATTTCGTCAGAACTCGCCAAACGAATCCGACACCATTTTTCATTCCGTTTCAGCCGGATTTTTCCCGAAAATCTGTCAAGGATATGGGGCGAATTTCCCCTCCAAAATGGCCTTCTGTAAACCCATTTTCCCACCATTAGGCTCAAAAATAGACCGTAAACCCATGGTAAACCCATCAAAATGGGCTAATTTGAAGTCAAATTTCCTCAAATTTCACCATCGGAATCAGGTGATTTCAGGCATAGAAAAAGCCCGGAAAATGGCGTATTTCCGGGCTTTTTTAGCATTATTAAGCTGTAGATTATCGCTTGCTGAACTGCGGAGCGCGACGAGCTGCTTTGAGACCGTACTTCTTACGCTCTTTCATTCTCGGGTCACGAGTTAAGAAGCCTGCTTTCTTCAGTACCGGACGGTAATCAGCGTCTGCCTGAAGAAGTGCACGGGAGATGCCGTGTCTTACAGCGCCAGCCTGACCTGTGAAGCCGCCGCCACGTACATTTACAAGTACATCGAACTTATCAACTGTCTCGGTTGCTACGAGCGGCTGACGAACAACCACTTTCAGGGTCTCAAGACCAAAGTACTCGTCGATGTCTCTTTTATTGATAGTAATCTTGCCGGTTCCCGGTACAAGGTATACTCTAGCGATAGATTTTTTTCTTCTGCCTGTTCCGTAAAATTTGTTAGCCATTATAGTTTCCTCCTTCCAGTGCCTTTAATTAAAACTTGATTTCTAAAACTTCCGGCTTCTGAGCTGCCTGCTCGTGCTCCGGACCTGCGTATACATGAAGTTTTGTAATCATGCTTCTTCCTAAAGGTCCCTTTGGAAGCATACCTTTAACTGCTAACTCGATAACCTTCTCCGGCTTCTTAGCCATCATTTCACGAAGGGTTGTCTCTCTCATGCCACCTACATAATCAGAGTGATTGTAGTAGATTTTCTGATCCATCTTCTTACCAGTTACTTTGATCTTCTCTGCGTTTACTACGATTACATAATCGCCGCAATCCATGTGCGGTGTGAAGATCGGTTTGTTCTTGCCTCTTAATACCTTTGCTACCTCAGATGCAAGACGACCTAATGTATATCCTGTAGCGTCAACTACATACCATTTTCTTTCGATTGTTGCTGGACTAGCCATAAAACTCTTCATTGGTTGACCTCCTGTTTTACTTCATATAATTGAGATTAACTATATCATGAAATGCCTGCTCCGGGGCTTTGGTGCCGACATCTTCCTGACTCATGTCATACTGACTTATTATATTACACGCTTCCGGACGTGTCAAGCGGTTTTTCCTTGAAAATACAAGGTTTTTTCCCCGGATTTACAAGATAAGTTCGTTTCATTCCATGCATCTGATATACGCATGGGATACACATGAAAAAGGAAGACTTCCTCCTCTCAGATTCCATCTTCCCTTTTCGCCGCTTTTTAGGTTGGTAATGAACTTTTTCTCTTTTCTCAAGAGAATTTATTTGAAGGAGACTGGGAAATCTCCGTCAAACCTTATTTTTCGATAAAACCGTTCCTGCAATGGCAGAACCGATTCTGCCTATTTCTGCTTCTTCGCCTCCAGATAATCATTCAGCTCCGTATTCAGGACATTGGTAATGAACATATGTCCCGGTGCGTGGGTAATGACTAACGGAAGTTTTGCATTTTCAATCGCTGCCTGAGGGGTAACGCCGCAAGCCCAGAATACCGGGATCTCACCCTCGCGGATCTCGACTGGATCGCCATAGTCTGGTTTGGAAATATCCTTGATACCGATCGCTGCCGGATCGCCGATCTGGACCGGACCGCCGTGTACGTTTGGATAACGGTCTGTGATCTCTTTGGCTTTCTGTGCGTTTTCTGGGGTCATGGGACGCATGCTGACAACCATCGGTCCCTTGAACACGCCGGCGCTCTCACACTGGATGTTAGTCTTGTACATGGAAACATTGCAGCCCTGCGCGATATGGCGCACTTCAATGCCGGCTTTCATAAGCGCCTCCTCAAAGGAGAAGCTGCAGCCAATCAGGAATGCAACCGAATCTTCTTTCCAATAAGAAGAAACATCTGTCACCTCATCGACTTTCACACCGTCGCGGTAAATGAAATATTTCGGGATGTCCGTCACGATGCTCGCGCCCTCGCCCATATCGTGGATATCCGGTGTGCCCTCTACGACTTCCAGGATTGGACACGGTTTCGGGTTCTTTCTTGCAAATTCTTTAAAATCATCCGCGTACTTCTTCGGCAGGATAACCAGATTTGCCTGTGCATATCCGGCACACATGCCAGCCGTCGGGCGGGTAATCTCGCCAGTCCGAATCAGTTTCCATACTTCCGGTGGTGTCATTTTGCTATAATCTGCCATATACGTTCCCTCCATATCTTTCAATACATCTGAGGTTTATCTGAATCTTTCAGTCTCTTCCTCTAATTCAACCATATATTCAGTTCCATCGATCACAACCCGGTAGGTTCCAATCGGATTCCAGTATCTCTTCGATTCACATCCAACCGCTACCTGAATCACCGCATCGAGTTCTCCGCACGGTTCCGGTACTTTTGCCAATTCTTCTTTGAGTGCCTTGAGTTTTTCCACCTGCTCAATGTAGAGCTTCTGTGCTTCCTCAACCGTTACTTTCTGGAAATGTACTTTATAACCCGGTCTGGACTGTGCAACCAGCGGAAGATCCACAGAGATAACGCCAGCAATCTTCGTATAACCGCCGGTGGTCTGATGATCCGCCATCATGATAATCGGTTGTCCGTGGGACGGCACCTGAATCGCACCAAAGGCGATACCGTCTGTGATAATATCGCCGCCATTTTTATGCTCGATGACCTCGCCCTCGAGACGGCAGCCCATACGGTCGGACTCATTCGTAAATGCATATGTGCTGCTTAAGAAAGTCTCTACACCTTTCTCGGTAAAGCAGTCGTCCTGCGGTCCCATGACAACGCGGATGGTTTTCTCAGTCTGGGAGAAGTCCTCCGGCGTCACTTTTCTCTTTCTCATATTTGGAAGGGTCGTCTTCGGAGCGGCAAAACCAATCTCGTCCCCGCCACCGATCTTTCTTCCCTGATAACCGCCTACTTTCAGCTTTAAGTTGGTGGATTTGCTGCCCATCTGTACCGGGATATCCAGCCCGCCTGCTACTGCAATGTACACGCGGCTTCCGCTTGTCATACCGGCAAAGTTCATGGAATCGCCTTATGTACTAAAACTGCCTGATACATCGGAAGATCTTTTCCATTTACCTTTGGAACCAGATTGCCGCCGGTTACTGCGATAATATTGTCTTCTGTAAATTCCATCATCGGTCCCATCAGGGTTACTTCCAGAACCGCCTCGTTTTCATCATTTCCCACTAAAATATTCGCGATCGCTGCGGAACGCTGATCCATAACGCCTGATACAGACATACCGGACTCCTGATAGCCGGTGCGTCCCATGTCCTGTACGGTTGTGAGGAATCCGCCGCTTGCAAACTTAATGCCCATCTTTATACCTCCTTATCGTACACAACGTATTTGTAGGTTCCATCTTCGACTTCTTTTTCGATCTTTTTATACTCTTCCTCGGTTACTGCAGCAAACTTGATATACTGTCCCGCTTCCAGAAGCACTGGTTTCTCGCGGTCTGCATCATAGAGTTTTAACGGAGTCCGTCCAATTAACTGCCAGCCTCCCGGAGATGCTACCGGGTAGATACCGGTCTGCTCACCGGCAATACCGACGGAGCCGCCCTCAATCTTCACTCTCGGGCTCTTCAGACGCGGGGTTGCGATCTCTTTGCTCATGCCGCCCAGATATGGGAATCCAGCGATGAATCCAATCATGTAGATAGATATTCTTCAGATGTATGAATCTTGATGACCTCTACCACGGTCTTGTGATTGTGCTCCGCAACATTTTCAATATCCGGACCCATCTCTCCGCCGTAGAGAACCGGAATTTCGATAACGGTTGGCGGCGGGATCGGAATGCTGGATAAGGAACCCATCAATTTATCAAATTTTTCTGTGAGTGCCTTGAATCCGATCACTTCCGGATGATAATGTACTAATAAGGAGCGGTATGTCGGAACCGTCTCCACAATTCCCGGTATATCGCTTTTTTCAACCGCAATCTTGAATGCGCGGATTTTCTTGTTGATCTCCGGGCTGATTTCATTGCCAAACTCAACGCACACAGCGCTGTCGCCCGCTACAAGGTATCTTACCTCGCTCATATATACCTCCTGTCAGATAAACGAAGCCCCCGCCTGCCTGTTCTGCTTTTCTTCGAAAAACCTAAAAACTGCTTCCGACTCAACAAGCCAGTTACAGGGAAACGCCCGGCAGACCTGCTGCCATAAGCCAGCCATCTGCGTGCTCATCCAGCCAGTCCGCCGGGCGCCTGTCCGTTTAATCGTTTTTTATTATTTTACCACATTTTTTGCATTTTTTCATTCATTAACCAAAGATGGTAAGAATCTTCGGCAGAGCCTTGATTCCTGAGTAACCGGTCAGAAGAACAACGCATACACCAAGTACGATGAGTACGGTCGGATGTTTGTAATTTTCACCGACGATATCTTTCCTGCGGCTTGCCAGAAGAATGACAAGCAGTGTAATCGGAAGAATCAGTCCGTTTACGGAACCTGCCAGAACCAGAAGAGTTGCCGGCTGTCCAAGTAATGTCATGATAACGGTCGATACAGCGATGAAGCCGATAACGAACCATTTCTCATTCTCCATGATGAACGGATGCAGGGTCTTTAAGAAGGATACGGATGTATACGCTGCACCGATGATGGAGGTGATAGCTGCAAACAGGATAACCAGACCGAAGATCTTGTAACCGATGATGCCTGCGCCTGCCTTAAAAGCTGCTGCTGGCGGGCTTGCTACCCATGCTTCGCTTCCAACTACTTCCGGAGTTGCTGTAACAACGCCTAAAACTGCGAGGAACAGTAAAATTCTCATAACTCCCGATACGCTGATGCCCATTAATACGGAGCGGCGAACATGCGGAAGATCCTTGGTTCCGGAGAAACCTGCATCCAGAAGACGATGTGCACCGGAGAATGTGATGTAACCGCCGCAGCTTCCGCCAAGCAAGGTAATAATCGGGAATACTAGGTTCGGGAATTCGTTCAGATGTCCAACACTGCCGATTGCCTCAACAACCGGAGGTTTGGAACGGAATGCTACATAAAGTACGGTAACAATCATGATGCTTCCTAAGTATTTGGTCAGCTTATCCATGAAGTTTTTCGCATCCTTGGATAAGAAGATCAGAATACCGATGACACCGGCTACAACGGTTCCGACTTTCAGCGGAAAACCGAATACGATGTTAAAACCGGTTGCGGCGCCGCCGACGTTACCGATATTGAATACCAGACCGCCGAGAGACACAAGGAACGCGATGAAATATCCGAGTCCCGGAACAACTTTATTTGCGATATCTTGTCCACGCATACCGGACACACCGATGATGGACCAGATATTTAACTGGGTTGTAACATCCAGAAGAATGGTACAGATGATTGCCAGTGCGAAAATAGAGCCGTACTGACCGGTAAAGGTTGCGGTCTGCGTCAGGAAACCAGGTCCGATCGCGGACGTTGCCATCAGGAACGCGGCGCCAATCAGGGCTGTCGTGTTCGCATTACTTTTTTTCTTTTCTCCCATATTTCTCTTCTCCTTACATATGTATTAGCGGAACAGATTTTTAATCTCCACTCCCTCGGCTACCAGGGTCTCACGAATGTTCTTTACGAACTCCAGCGCTTTTGGGTTGTCTCCGTGTACACAGATGGAATCTGCCTTGATGGAAATGTCGTTTCCGTTGATGCTCTCAACTTTTCCTTCTTTTACCATTCTTACGACACGTTTGATTGCCAGGTCTTTATCTTTGATGACTGCTCCCGGAAGTTTTCTGGAAACCAGGGTTCCGTCATCGTTGTATGCACGGTCTGCGAACACCTCGCTCGCTGCCTGTAAACCAACCTCCTCAGCCGCCTTGATCATCTGGGATCCTGCCAGACCCATGAAGATGATATCTTTATCTACTTCATAGACTGCTTCACACATCGCTCTCGCCAGCTTCTCATCAACAGCTGCCATGTTGTAGAATGCACCGTGCGGTTTTACGTGCTGGATTTTTACGCCTTGGCTCTTAGTAAATGCGCTCAATGCGCCGAGCTGGTATTTCAGATATGCTTTCGCTTCTTCCGGAGTTACCACCATGTTTCTTCGACCGAAGCCCATCAGATCCGGAAATCCCGGATGTGCTCCTACTGCGGTTCCGTATTTCTTTGCCAATGCGATGGTCTTATCCATAACCATCGGATCACCTGCATGCCATCCACAGGCTACGTTGGCGGAAGACACGTACTGAAGAATTTCTTCATCCATACCAATCGTATAGTTACCGAAGCTCTCACCTAAATCACTGTTTAAATCGACATAAAACATGGTTCATTCCTCCCTTTCTTAGCTCACACATCTCATTTTTGCGGCTTAGCGTTTCTTCTGTCTGTTTTCAACAACCATCGGAAACTATTTTTAAGATGAGATGTTTTTTGTATGTTCCCCTTGTTTTTTTGCTTCTAATGATATTTTATCTGACTTTTATGTATTTTTCAATCATAATTTTAATATTTTTTAAAATAATTTAATTTATATACAAAAATCGTGCAAAAACGCACGTTTTAGGCGTGCGTTTTTGCACGATGTGATTTTTTGCACTCTTTTACCATTCATTCCTGCACCCGGTTTACCAGACAACCATTTTCGTCCTTCCTCCTGATACAGTTTTTCTGCTTTTTCTACTTCTCCCCGTCTTCCCGCTCCATCTTCCGTTTCATTGAGAACCGGGTGACGCCGAGCAGTGCCGCCGCCCGCGTCAGGTTATTGCCGGAAAGTTTCAACGCCTCCGACATATATCGTTTCTCCAGCGCCGCGACCTCCTGCTCGAGGTCGATCGGTCCTTTTTTCAAATCTTTCAGATAGATGCAGTCCCCGCTCTCCGGCCTTGCCTCCCGCTCGACCGGCGCCAACTCCACGTGTTTTTCCAGGATATTTCCCTGGCTGAAGAGAAAACAACGCTCAAAAATATTTTTAAGCTCCCTGACATTGCCTTTCCAGTCGTACAAGAGCAGCTCCCGCATGAAATCCGGATCCACTTTTTCGATATTGCGGGCAAAGGCTTTATTATAATAGTCAAGGTAATAGTCACAGAGCACCGGGATATCCTCGCGCCGGTCACGAAGCGGCGGAATCTCGATCTGCATGACATTCAGCCGGTAGAACAGATCCTCCCGGAATTGCCCCGCCTTGATCGCCTCCTCGAGATTTCTGTTCGTCGCCGCAATGATCCGAACATCGACCGCCGTGTCCTCCAGCGCGCCGATCCGCTTAAATTTCCGGTCATCCAGGAAGGTCAGAAGTTTCGTCTGCATCGCCATCGGCAATTCGCCGATCTCGTCCAAAAAGACCGTACCGCCGTCCGCCAGCTCAATCAAGCCCTTTTTCGTCTTGAGCGCCCCCGCAAACGCGCCGCGCTCGTAGCCAAAGAGCTCGCTCTCCATCAGATTTTCCGGAATCGCACCGCAGTTAATGCGTACCATCAGGTTATCCTTGCGGGCGCTGTTCGCATGAATCTGCCGCGCCACAACTTCCTTGCCCGTTCCCGTCTCCCCGCGCAGGAGTACATTGACCGACAAATTTTCCCCAAGCACCTGAATAAGGTGCCGGATCCGGGCAGCTGCCTCACTGACACCTAAAAACTGCGGCACATCGCCTTTCAGGAAGACGAGTGAATCCCGGTTGCGCTTCTGCTCCAGACACCGCTTGATCAGCATATCGATCTCATCCACATCAAACGGCTTTAAAATATAATCATATGCACCGCGCTTCGTCGCCTCAACCGCCTGGGAGACGGAACCGTACGCCGTCATCATGATGACCTGCAGTTCCTCATCTGCATTTTTGAAATTGACAATCTCATCCATCCCGACACTGTTTTCGAGGAGATTGTCGAGAAGGAGCACACCCGGATGATATTTCCTGACAAACTCCAGCCCTTCCTCGACGGTTGCGGCTGAATAGGCGTCATATCCCCTGTCTTTCAGTCCTTCCTCCAGTGTATAGCGAATCAGAAATTCATCGTCCACAATCAAAATTCGATCCATGTGCATCCTCCTCCCTGTTTCATAACATTATACTCTAAATACTAAATTCGTGAAATACCTCATTAAATGGTCACACTATACCATTTTCCCCGGAAATTTTAAAACCACGTCTGTCCCTACCCCCGGCTTGCTCACGATCTCCATCGTTCCTCCATTTGACTCCACCAGGCGGCTCACGATTGAGAGCCCAAGCCCGGTTCCGTTGATGCTCTTTGTATAAAATGGTTCCAGCGCCTTGGAGACTTCTTCCTCCGTCATGCCTTTTCCGTTGTCCTGCACCGTCACAATCACTTCTTTCTCCTGCGCGGCTGCCATAAGCTTAATCTGTCCCTCGCGGTCCGGTACCAGCGCCCTCAGGCTGTTGCTGATCAGGTTGTGAATGATCTGGCGAAACTCATTTTCATTGAGACACGCCCTCAGTCCCTCTTCTGCCTCCACAAAAAGCGATGCGCGGCGGCTGTCCGGTCCTTTCGCATAGATCATTCCGATCTCCTTTAAAACACCGGTCACAGAAATCTCCGTTTTCGGTGATTCACGCCGGATTGACAAAGTCAGAAGGTTCATGATCAGCGCCGTGACACGGTCGATCTCATGGATCATGCTGTCACAGAGCATTTTATCGCCGTCCTTGACCGTCCTGCCCTTTAAAAGCTGAATGCCGGAGCGGATGCCCGCGATCGGGTTCTTGATCTCATGCGCCAGCGTCGCTGCCATCCGGCTGGTATATTCCATTTTCGTGTAATTATCCATGTTTTTGAGCAGCCCCTCAAAGGTAACCGCCAGCTGTCCGATCTCGTCGTGGCGGCTGACCGCCTCAAACCGGTATTTCTGATAACTGCCCTTGTTTTCCTCAATTTCCTTACAGGTATGGCTCATCCTGCGGATGGGGCGCGTGATACTATGGGAAATGAAAATGCTTGCCTGGCAGATGAGAATCAGCGACGCGATGGCGCCGACTACCAGATAGCTCTGCTGCTCTAAGATGCGTTCCCCGAATATTCTCTCATTCATCCGGTACTCCAGCCGCCAGCCAAATGGATTGTCCCCCTTGCTGACTGCCAGTACCGATGTGTTTTCCCAACGGGTTCCAGCCGTGATCTCCTCACCGTCACGATCCAGAATCCGGATCCGCCCGCGCTCAAAATTCCGGTATTTTTCCGCGATCTCCTCCTCCGGCAGACGCTTTTCCAGAAAGTGCAGATCGCGGTTTACATCCTCAAACAGCGTATCCGCCAGCTCCATCTCACTGTTTTTCTGCATCGTGTAGCCATTATAATAGGAAATCACGCTGAAACTTCCGATGACAAGGATTCCCACCAGAACAAAGGGAATCATGACCTCATTTTCAATCTGGAAAAACCAATTTGAAAGACGTTTCAGCCATTTATTCATCGCTCGTTTTCGCCTCCTTCTCGCTGTTGTCTGACAGCTTCATGTTTCCAAATGCCCGCCTTTAGCAAGCACGTTTTTTCCATATACTCTCCAGCACCGGGACAAGGACAAAAACCAGGGTCGAACACAGCGTCACCGGAAACCCCCAGTAAACCGGCAGCTCGCGTGGCTGAAGCAGCACCGTCCCGGTTACCCCTGTCACAAATGCCGCCCATGCGCCCGTCCTCGTTGCCCGCTTATAATAAAGCGTACCGTAGAGAAGTGGCGTCAGAATTGCTGAAAACAATCCCCAGATATCCGCGCCGAAAAACAGGCTGTTGGACGGTGGATTTAAGGAGAGCAGAAGCGCCAGCGTTCCGCCGAGAAAGATAAAGAGCTGCGTCAGCCCCAGGATACGGTCCTCTGTTTTCTTCCATTTTCCATACTGCGCCGCCACATCGTAGGACATCATCGAGCCAATCAGAAGCAGCTGCGAGTTCGCCGTCGACATGCACGCGCCGATCACGCTGATTAAGAAAAATCCGCTGAACCGTGATCGGAGCAAATAATTAATTGCGTAGACAAAAATATCGTCTGATCCGAAGTAATAGGACAGATAAGGAAACAGGATCCGAAGCCCCAGACCGATCTGGGTCAGGCAGAAATAAAAAAATGTCAAGAACACCAGCGAACAGATCAGGACTTTCCGCGCCGTCTCACGGCTCTTTGCCGCCACAATCCGGATCAGATACTGTGGGTTCGCTGCCAGCCCCATACCCCAGCCAAAAAACATCGTGAGGTACATGGTAAGGCTGTAATCTTTCATCAGATTTCCAAAACTGTCCGTCCCGCTGCCCGCCGCATTTCGGCTGAACACCTCCGCGTTTGTCAGAAATCCGCTTCCCTCTATTCCTCCGACCACGACAAAATAGACAACCACTATACTGATCGTGAGCATGATAAGGTTTCCGCCATCCGTCTTGGTAACCGAATTGAATCCTCCAAAGGTAGAATACAGAATAAACAGATAAACCAAAAAAATTGCAACTTTATAATCGATATTTAAAAGCGTCGCCGCCGCAATTCCAAATCCCTTGATCTGGATCACCAGATAAAAAACGTAACCGCCCGAGAGCAGCAGCGCACAGCAGGTACGCAGAAAGCGGGAATGGTAGCGCTCCCCGATAAACTGCGGGATCGTGAGCATGTCGCAGTCATAGATACGGCCGCTGATGAGATACAGCAGCCCCGCGCCGATGAACCACGGGATAACCGTCACAGCGATCACGGAGGTCCATTTTCAAAAACATTGCCCGTGTATCCCAGAATGGTCGCAGCGGACACCCAGGTCCCGACGAAGGTGGAAAACAGCCGCCAGAACCCGCATTTCCGTTCTCCGATAAAAAATTTCCCTATCGAATCGCTCTCACCGAACGATGATTTTCCTATAATCAGGATAATCAGCGAATAGACGCTGAAACAGACCAGATAATCAAATGTTCTACTCATGCTCACCGATGTTCACCCTCGTAGACGGCTTCCAGCCAGCCTTCTTCCGTCTCCGGCTGCCGTCTCAGCCGGTAATATCCGCAGATGCTCCCCTCTTCTCCAAACGTATCCCGCACAAACACCCGTTTCGCGCCGTTTCGGTATGCCTGATGGATCACGCGGCGCAGCACGCCGTCAAGCTCTTCCGGCTCACAGCGCTCGATCGTGAGGTATGCAAGCCCTTTCTCCGGGACATTTCTCTGATCGAGCACATAGTGCCAGTGCTTATTTTCGCCCTCCAGGTACGGTGCCAGCTCTTTTTCATACTCCAGGCTTACGAGCGTCAGCCCGCGTGCTGGGATCGTAGGACCTGCTGCCGCTCGGTTTTTCTCCTCCAGAATCTCCTCCATCTTCTCCGGCGGGTAAACGCCCATGCCGATCTTAACCAGCGTCCCGGCGATGATGCGGACCATGTTGTAGAGAAAGCCGCTGCCGCTGATCCGGATGGTAATAAGGTCATTTACCTTGGTGATATCTAAGCTGTAGATGGTCCGCACCGTCTCCTCCGCCTGGGTCCGCACCGTACAAAAGCTCTTAAAATCGTGCTCGCCGATGAGATAGGATGCCGCTTTCTGCATTTTCTCTAAATCCAGATTGAAATAGCAGAAATAGCTGTATAAGCGCTGCAGCGGCATATCGATCTTGCGGTTTAAAATCTTGTATTCATAGGTTTTCACGCAGTTTGCCTTGCGTGGATGGAAGGTAAGGGGCACCTCCTCCGATGCCTGGATCCGCACATCGTCCGGCAGACGCTGGTTCAATGCAAAACAGATCTTATCCCCTGGAATCCGGCTTTCTGTATCAAAAACTGCCACATTTCCCATGGCGTGGACTCCGGAATCCGTCCGGCTGGCCCCGATGACCTGGATATCCTCTTTTAAAAGAGAAGAAAGTGCCTGATTCAGCACCTCCTCAATGGTCACTCCGTTGGGTTGGAGCTGCCACCCGCAGTAGGCAGTTCCGTCATAGGAAACCACTAGCTTAATTCGTCTCATATATATTCCTCTATTTCTGTTATTTATCCTCAAAAATCTATTTTCTGCTATTTATCATACCATATAATCCCCTTTCTTTGACAGATATTTTTTCATTGACCGTCTTTTCCTATGCAAAAAGCACCTTTGGATCCTTTCATCCAAAGATGCTTTTTTCTTAGCATTCGCCATATGCTACCAGCGGTTCTCCCTCACTTACCCCCAGTGACAAGGTATAGTAAAAGACCATACCGTCAAGCTCTGATTCATAACGATACATCAGGCTGCCGTCAAGCCGCCGGATTTCTCCCAGTAAATCTCCTTTTTTCAGGCAGCTTCCTTCCCGGATAGCCGGATACCAGAATCCATTTCCCGGTGCCTCCAGATAGCGCATGGTCCGAATCTCCTTTTGCTCTATTTTCCCGGACGGAAGCACCTCTGATTCCGGGGAGCTTTCTGAATCTTTTAAATTCATTCCTTTGACTGATTCCAGAATACTTTCTGGCAAAATATCCAGGTGAACCAACAGTTCATACAGATTTATCCGATATGCATCCACTTCCCTTTCTGTCCAACGCCCCAGTCCGCCCCGTTCTAGTAGAAGAGCCGGGATTCCTTTCTGCGCTGCCCAGCTGTACAGACCATTTTTCGCCGTTGATGCCACTCTCCACGACAAAGACATCGCTCTTGCCGCTGCAGCCGCCTTTTTTTCTACCGTCTCGCCTGCTGCCACCGGAAAAAAGGCAAACGGAACTACCATCTCGTGAATATCTCCACTATGGAGATCCACGAGGAAGTCCGCATCTGGATACAGATACGTTTCCACAGCTGCTGCTATCTTCGCTGACCGGCTTCCCATTTCCGTTCCCGGAAATGCCCGATTTAAATTGACACCATCCTCCGGTACCAGCTGCTTGATTTCCTTATAAAATCCACCTTCATTAGCAATCGGAAGAAATACAACCTCTCCCTTCATCTGCCTCGGATCCAGTTCCTGAATCAGACGGGAAACTGCCAGAATTCCTATGTACTCACAGCCATGTACCCCCGCTGTAACAATCAACCGTTTTCCCGGTCTTGAACCACAGAAAGCCGCCGCTTTCAGGCTGCATTCCTCATCCACCGGAATTTTCAGCCACTGCTTCGTGCCTGCCTCCACCTTCGTTTCATATATTTTCATGTTCTATTTCCTGTTCTGAGAACTTTTCTGCTCCTTTTACTCAATTCCATCTAAACGATCGCCTGCAGCAGCCTGCGCGCATATTCATCCGTTGTCTTTCCCAGCTCCCGGACCGGACGGCATTCTGTGATATGTCCGCGGTATAAAAACAGCACCTCATCGCACAGATAGGTAACCGACGTCAAATCATGCGTAATAAATACATACGTCAGATTCAGTTTCTCCTTTAAATCTATAAGCAGCTCCATAACCTGCACCTGCGTATGTGCATCCAAAGATGAAATCGCCTCATCGAACAGAATTATCTCCGGTTCGCAGGCTACCGCCCGGGCAATGCAGACTCGCTGGAGCTGACCGCCGGACAATTCATGGGGATATCGATCCAGAAAATCTGCACTTAGTCCCACCATCTCCATCAGCTCTCCGGCACCTTTTTTTATTTTCTCTCTTGAAAGCTTCCGGATTCCCTTTTTACGTGCTGCTGCCCGCTGTCCCTCCGCCAGAATATCCCGTATACGGAAACGCGGGTTCGCCGAGGTTGTATAATCCTGAAAAACAATACTGATTTTCTTCTGCAGATTCTTTCTCCCCTGACGGTTTCGATAAATCTCCTCCCCATCCAGAAGCACCTGCCCGGAATCCGGTTTTAAAAGTCCGCAAAGGACACGTCCAACCGTCGATTTTCCGCTTCCGGTTTCTCCTAAGATCCCCAGGCAGCTTCCCTTTTCCACCTGCAAAGATACGTCAAACAGCACCTGGTCCCTGGAGGTTCCAAACAATTTATCCTGACGCTCACTCCGGAAGCTGACACATATATCTTTTAATTCAAGCATAATTCCTCCTGATTATCCAGGCAAAGCCGGTAGCGCTCCATGACCGAGCGCCGTGTCTCTGCAAGCATCCGTGTATACGGATCCTTTGCATGCCTTAAGATATGTTCAAAATCGCCCTGTTCGACCAGTTTTCCTCCATTCATCACGACGATCTCGTCCGCAATCTTCGAAACCGCCCCCAAATCATGGGAGATAAATATCATCGCCGTATGACTTTCTTCCTTGATCCGCTGAAATTCCTTCAAAATTTCAGCCTGGGTGATGGCATCGATTGCCGTTGTCGGTTCATCTGCCACCAGAAGTGCCGGCTTCATCGCCAGTGCCAGCCCAATCATGATTCTCTGAAGCATTCCTCCGGAAAGCTGGTGTGGATACTGCCCCAGCACTTCCTCCGGATTATGAATTCTCATTTTTTCCAATACTTCCAGGGAAATCTCCCGGATCTTTGCCCGATCCCAATCTGTATGGGCTGCAAAGGTCTCGGCCATCTGGCTTCCAATCCGGTAAAGTGGATCAAAGCAGGTCATCGGATTCTGGAGAACCATGCCTATCTTCTGCCCACGCAGCCGCCGCAGTTCATCCCGTCCTGCCCGGCATAGATCCTTTCCCTCAAACCATGCCTGTCCTTCTATCCGGAACTGGCGGTCCAGAAGTCCCAGAATTGCTTTTACCGTCATGCTTTTTCCGCTTCCGGATTCTCCCAGAATACCCAGGCACTGCCCCGGCTCTACCTCAAAGCTTACATTCTCGACCAATTTTTTCTGTTTATTTCTGATTTTCAGTTCTACATTCAGTCCATCCACCCGCAGAATCGGCTGCACCCGCTCATGATTCAGGCTCATTTCTGCACCTCCTTCGGATCCAGCACATCCCGCAGGGCATCTCCCATCAGGTTAAACGCTGCTACCAGAATTACCACCGCAATTCCCGGAACCAGCATCTGTACCGGATTGCTGGTGAGGACATTCTTCGCCTCGCTCAGCATCGCTCCCCATTCCGGTGTCGGTGCCTGTACACCCAGTCCCAGAAATGAGAGGGTTGAAATATTGATAATCGCCCATCCGACATCCAGAGAGGATAAAACTGCCAGATCTGCCGCAATTGACGGTACAAGATGGCGAAATAATATAAAAGATTCTGGTGTTCCTATACATCGTGAAAAGCGCACAAAGTTCCGGTCACGATACTGCATAACACCTGTCCGGATCATCCGCGCATACCAGGCCCATTTAATAAACACATTGGCCAGGATTACATTCTGCACGCTGATTCCCAACAGGGCTACCACTGCAAACACCATGATCTGGCTCGGAAATGAAAGCATTACATCGACTGTGCGCATGATCACCTCTTCCACGATCCCGCGGAAATAACCTGCCAAAAGTCCCATCAACGCTCCCAGACCAATCGTTCCAAGCATGGTCAGGACTGCCAGCCCCAGCGTCGGACGGATTCCATAAATCATTCTCGACAAAATACACCGTCCCAGATTATCGGTACCAAGTGGATACTGCTGGCTGAATCCGGCAAATTTATTTAAAATATCCGTTGCATACGGATCATTCGGTGCGATAAACGGTGCAAAGATCCCTATGAGCGCCACGATAAGCACCAGACCAATCGTTCCAACGGCCGCCCGGTTTCGAATCAATCGTCCTACCATCAATGACTCTCCTTTCTAAGACGCGGATCTGAAATTGTCTGAAGAATATCAAATAATAAATTAAATCCGACAAATAGTACTCCGATCAATAGCACATACGTCTGGATCACCGGATAATCCCGGTTAAAAATCGAGCTGATACAGAGTGTCCCAAGCCCCGGCCAGGCAAATACATTCTCAACGACGATCGTTCCGGAAATCAGCTGCGGTATGCTCATTCCGATCGCTACAATACAAGTATGCATCGAATTTTTCAAAATGTGTTTAAGAAGAATCTGCCGGTTTGGAATGCCTCTCACATTGGCATAGAGAACATAATCCTGTTTCATGTTTTCCAACATATTATTGCGGATCAGGCGGATATACGTCGATATATAACTCAATGATACCGTAAACGATGGCAGAATCAGGTGTTTAAAGCTCCCGCTTCCGCTCGTTGGAAGCAGATCCAGCTTGATCGAAACCAGCCAGATCAGAAGAAGCCCTACCCAGTATGCAGGCATCGCCGTTGTCATAAAAACAATCGCCCGCATGATGCGGTCAAACACACCATCCTTATAAACGGCACAGAGCACTCCAATCGGAATGCTCAGTACCAGAACCATCACAAACGATACACCCGCAAGCTGCAGAGTCGCCGGAAGACAGCGCATCAGTTCGCCCGCAACTGTACGGCTCGGATTGACGTAACTGATTCCAAAATCTCCCCTCAGACAGTCAGCCAGCCAGGAAATATATCGTATCAGATATGGTTTGTCCAATCCAAGTTCCGCCCTTACCTGTGCCACCGCTTCTTCTGTAATAATCGGTACCTGGCGGATGCGCAGTGCCACCTCCGCCGGATCGGATGGTATCAGGTTAATAAACACAAAACACACAAACGAAATGATAATAAGAAGCGGAATTGCCGACAGGATTCGTTTTATGATATATTGTTTCATTTATTTTTCCTTTATTTCTTCTCTCCAAAATAGAAATCAGCGAACGGAACCTCATACTGAGTCTGCGTAAAATGGAAGCCCTGCAGATCCGAACGGTAGATTGCCTTATTGCACTCATAAGTAAGCGGAATATAGACCGCATCCTCATGCAGACGGGTCAGCACAAATGTATACAGCTCCTGACGGCGCTCTTCATCCGTGGAAACCAGGATCTCTGTAATCGCATCATCGATATCTGCCTTATCTTCCAGTCCCTGCTGTGCCGCAAAATCTCCATAAACCGGAGCGCGCATCGCCGCCAGGGAGGACTGCGGGTCATACGGAGTTCCCCAGCAGATATTAAATACCATGTCAAAGTTTCCAGCCTTCATACTATCACGGTAAGACTGTTCTTCCTCTCCATGAATGTTCAGGGAGACACCCAGCTTCTGGTATTCGCTCTGGAGGTACTCCGCAATCGCTTTTTCCGTCACACTATCGCTGTTATAAAGCAGCTCCAGTTCCATTTTCTGGCCGTCTTTTTCACGTACGCCGTCTCCAGCCAACGTCCAGCCTGCTTCCTCCAGCATCTTCGTTGCTTCTTCCACATCATACTCATATGGGGGCAGATTGATATCGCAGTAAGGAACGGTAGATGCAAACAGTGTATCCGCCGGCTGTTCCAGACCATAAAAAATACCTTCTGAAATCGCTGCTTTGTTTGTCGCATGCTGAAGTGCCTTACGCACTTCCTTCTCATCCAGAATATCACGGGTTGTATTCAGTACAATCTGCCGGGTCGAGGTCGGATCCGATAACGCAACCGTAAAATTGTCATTTCCCGTATACTGGTTAATTGCATCCGCATCAATCATATTTTTACCGAAAATCAGATCAATTTCCCCTTTTTCCAGTGCCATGATACGCGTCTGATTATCCGGTATTACTTTTACCGTAATCTTTTTGATGGACGGCTGCTCCCCCCAATAGTTTTCGTTTGCTTCAAATACTGCATACTCATCTGTCACAAAATCGGTCAGGACATATGGACCTGTTCCAATGTATTCGTTTACGCCATCCTTTGTGCTTCCGTCCTTCATCGCCTTCGGAGAAATCATTGCAAACGGACGGGTAACTCCCAACTCTGTCAGCAGAGGATAGTACGGCTCCGACAGTTCGATCACAAAGGTTTTATCATCCGGAGCCGAAACCCCAACCAGAAGATTCATCATTTCCAGCCAGGTGTGACGATCTTTGTTTTCAATGATTGCATCAAAGTTTGCCTTGATCGCGTTGGCGTCACACACCTCTCCGTCCGAAAATTTCACTCCATCACGGATGTGGAACGTGTAGGTCTTTCCATCTTCACTGATATCCCAGCTCTCTGCCAGGCAGCCCTCATACCCATTTTCTGTAATATTGACTAAGGTCTCGTAGAGCATTTCCTGTGCATACATTTCACCTGCATACAGATGTGGATTCAGATCACGGATATCCCGATAATTAACAAATACCAGTTCATCCTTCGTGCTCTCTGCCGATGCACTCTGCTCTGATTTTGTCCCTTCTGTACTGTTTGAAGCGTTTCCGCCACATCCAGCCAAGACAGCCACGGAAAGAACACCAGCTGCCGCTATGAGTCTTTTACTTTTTTTCATATATGTCCTCCTGTTATGCCTGACGCAGGTTTGAAAGCCTGCATCTCTTTTATCTACTTTGTTAAAACAATTCGTTTTTACCGGCAGATAAAAGGATAACATAGTTACGCACAACTAACCACTATCGTTTTACAGGGGGATTGCTATAACGATTTGTTATATCTAAACAATTAAAGCATTTTTTTGAAATGTTCTAAAAACACGCTGCCTCCGCACTCAGCTTTTCTTCATTCTGGTAAATATATCCGATTACCAGAAATGGTTCACTATTCCGGATCTTCAGATTACGGATTGGATATTGTTTATAATCCTCATATAAAAAATCAATTCCCAGGCTGCAGATATCGCTCTGCATCAGGAGATTCATTGTCATATGATCGCTATTGGTATGTACAACCGTATTCAGCATATCCGTGCTGATCGCTCCCAGGCTCACATGGTTTAAATGATGCTCCATTGAGAAAAAATCCCGGATTCCGCTGACGAATTTTAACTGCGGAAGCTCGGTAAAATCGATACTCTCATCCTCATAACGCGGATGATTTGGTCCCACATAAACACAGGCAGGTTTGACATCCAGTTCCTGAAAAGACAATTTTTTGTGGGACAAAATATGCCGGAATGCCGGAACCTGTTTCTGTGCTACATACACAATCCCCAACTCCGAAATTCCCTGGGATACCTGATCACTAATCTCCTCCACACTGCCTTCCCGGTGGGAAATCTGGCACTCGCAGCCATATTTCTTATAAAAATCTGTCAGAAGCCTCGCAATCATGTTGCTCGGGTAGGTAGAAACGGTAAATTTCCGTTCCTGCGTATCTTCTGCCAGCGAGTTAATAAGACTCACATGATTTAAAATATTGTGTGCATACTCCCGGACCGTTTCTCCATATGGGGTAACCCTGAGCCCTCTGCTTGTCCGCTCAAATAACGCACGCCCCAGCTCCTGTTCCAGCATCCCGATCACCTTGCTGACATTCGGTTGGGATGTGTATAGGCATTCTGCTGCCTGATTAAAACTACCTTTTTCACAGGCAACCATAAAATATTCAAGCTGTTTTATTCCATTGAAGTCCTCCTTCTGTTGTTCTCCATTCCACCTTATGTTAGCTCTAACTAACCAAAATACAAAAATCAAGAGGCACACAGCTTGCACAGCCTATGCACCTCTCTTTCGGTTCCAAAAGTGCCTACCCGCGGACAGTAACCCCTTTTTCGCTAAAAAACGATCCGCAGTACAATCACAATTCCCAGATAAGCCAGAAGAATCAAGTAGGTAATCCGGTCTCTCCTCTCATAATGCAGCGGCTTCATCTTCGTGCGCCCACTTCCGCCCCGGTAGCAGCGCGCCTCCATCGCCATCGCCAGATCCGTCGCGCGGCGGAACGCCGATACGAAAAGTGGTACCAGAATCGGGATCATGCTCTTTGCCCGCTGTACGAGATTGCCAGATTCAAAATCAGCGCCTCTCGCCATCTGTGCCTTCATGATCTTATCCGTCTCCTCAATCAGAATCGGGATAAAGCGCAGCGCGATCGACATCATCATCGAGATCTCATGCACCGGCACATGGAGACGGTTCAAGCATCCCAGACTCCGCTCCAAGCCGTCCGTAAGCTGGTTCGGGGTCGTCGTCAGCGTCATGACAGAGGAACCAATCACCAGATACATCAGGCGCAGACCCATGAAAACTGCCAGCCGCAAGCCCTCATGCGTCACTTTTAAAAATCCAATCTGGAAAATAACCCGTCCGCTCGTCAAAAACAGGTTAAAGCTGATACTGATAAGTAACAGGAACACGATCGCCCTAAGTCCCCGCACAATAAATTTAAATGGTACGCGTGAGGTGCGGACCGCCATCGCCAGAAATACGGTTGCCACTGCATAGCAGAGCAGGTTGTCCGCGAAAAATAATGAAATATGTAGATCAGCGTTCCAAACAGCTTGGTACGCGGATCCAGCCGGTGAACCACTGATTCGACCGGATAATACTGTCCGATTGTGATATCCCGTATCATTGTTTCTCCCTCCGCTTGTTATACAGCGCCAGAATCGCCTCCCGCGCCTCTTCTACCGTCGTGATCGTGTCGTCGATCGGAATCCCGCGCTCCCGAAGTCCCTGCACCACATAAGTGATCTGCGGCGCGGCAAGACCGATCGCCTCTAACTCCTTGTAATGGCGGAATACCTCCTTCGGCGTATCGTCAAACATCTTCACGCCGTCGTTCATGACCATGATGCGGTCCACGTAGCGCGCCATGTCCTCCATGCTGTGGGAAACCACCAAAATCGTCAGCCCGTGCTCCCGGTTCAGGCGCTCGATCTGACCTAAAATCTCATCGCGCCCCTGCGGATCGAGTCCCGCCGTCGGCTCGTCGAGGATCATCATCTCCGGACGCATCGCCAGTACACCCGCGATCGCGACGCGGCGTTTCTGTCCGCCGGAAAGTTCAAACGGGGACTGCTTATAAAATTTTTCATCCATGCCGACCAGCTTTAAGGCATGGCGGGCACGTTTTTCCACCTCTTCCTGCGGAAGCCCCAGATTTTTCGGTCCGAAACAGACGTCTGTAAAAATATCTGCCTCAAAGAGCTGGTACTCCGGATACTGGAACACCAGCCCCACTTTACTCCGCAGATCCTTTAATTTATAACCCTGGCTGTAAATGCTGACACCCTGATACTTAATGTCGCCGCTGGTCGGCTTGATCAGACCGTTTAAATGCTGGATCAGGGTTGATTTTCCCGATCCAGTGTGACCAATCAGACCGACAAATTCGCCGTCCTGAATCTCAAAACTCACGTGCTTTAATGCCTGGCGCTCTAACGCCGTGCCCTCGCCGTAGGTGTAGCACAAATCTTCTACCTGTATTGCCATCTCTATTCCTCTTTCAAAAGCGGTACCAGTGCGTCCAGAAGCTCCGATTTACGAAGGATTCCATCTGGAAGCGGAATTCCCTTTTTCTTAAGCTCCCACGCAAGCTCCGTCACCTGCGGCACATCCATCCGGTATTGTTTTAGTTCCTCCACGCGGGAGAAAATCTCCTTCGGCGTGCCGTCCATCACGATATGACCGTCATCCATGACGATCACGCGGTCTGCATCGACCACCTCTTCCATATAATGGGTGATCAGCACCATCGTGATTCCTTCCACCCGGTTTAACTCATGGACGGTGCGGATAACCTCCTTGCGTCCGTTCGGATCGAGCATCGCCGTCGGCTCATCGAGCACGATACATTCTGGTTTCATCGCCATGACGCCCGCGATCGCCACACGCTGCTTCTGTCCGCCGGACAGATGGTTCGGGGACTGCTTGCGGTACATCGTCATCCCGACTGCCTTTAAGCTCTCATCCACTCGCTTCCAGATCTCCTCGGTCGGAACTCCGATATTTTCCGGACCGAATCCGACGTCCTCTTCCACTATATTTCCTATGATCTGGTTATCCGGGTTCTGAAAGACCATGCCCGCATTTTTGCGGATATCCCACAGATGCGCCTCGTCCCTCGTATCCATCTCCGATACAAAAAGCGTACCGTCGGTCGGGCTCAGAATGCCATTGATCTGCTTGGCAAATGTGGACTTGCCGGAACCATTGTGTCCCAGGATCGCCACAAAGCTGCCTTTCTCAATCTCCAGATTCACATGATCCAGGGCGCGCTTTACTTCCTCTACCTGCCCCTCTTCATCGCGTCTTATATAATCAAATACAAGATTGACCGCTTTTATGATATTCATGTATTTTTCCTCCACAGTATGTCCGCCTGACCGGACATTACCGTTCATTGTAGAAGAATTTTCCCCGGTAGTCAAGCGGTTGTTCCGAATTGTTATCCTTTTTTAAAAATAAGTTTACTTTTGTCTGCCCGCCCCAGGTACAGACTACCTATTTGATCGCATATTCCGCGTAAATCTCAAAGAAATCCGCGTCATTTTTCTCGAACTCCGAGGTCAGATCCAGACTGTCCCAGAGCCCGCTGCTGTAAGAAACGGAGATCGTATTGCTGAACCGGTCGTAGATCTCCTGAAAGGCGCGTTTTTTCCGCTCCTCGTAGATGCGCTCCTTGCGCGCCGCCGTCTCGTCCTCGTCGTAATCGTCCGTACATTTGAGCACATAGTACGCGTCGTCCGCATGGATCACCTGGCTGACTGTGCCCTCGGCAAGGGAAAATGCCTCTTTCTCATAGGCATCCGACTCATCGCCGCGCCCCAGCACCCGGTCACTCACCGTCAGCCCCGCCTCCTCGGCACAGGACTGGAAATCGGCATCTTCCTGCGATGCCGCCCGCTGGAAGGCGTCTGCCTCGCTCTCATCCGATGTCTTTATCTGACTAACATGGATCACCTTTGCCTCACTGTCGCTGACCTCCAGCGCCACATTGTCCGTGAGCTGTCCCGCCAGCTTCTCCGCCAGACCATAATCCTCATAGATATGCTGGACATCCGCCTCTGTCACGCCCATCGAGTCAATCGCCGACTGCGGCAGACGCCCAAAATACTCGGCTGCTGCCCGGTCCATCGCCGCCCGCTCCTCTGAAGTCAGGGAAATCCCCCGGTCGGCTGCCAGCAGGTTCATGATTTTCAGCTCATCCATAAACGAACGGATCTGTTTTTTTAGATACGTTTCAAAATCATCGCCCTTTTCTCCAACTGAAACGCCCCAGATCTGATCCGTACAGACCTCCTCATAGCGTTTTTTCTCCGTCATGGCAATCACCATCACTTCCGCGCGGGAATAACCCTTTTCATTCTTCTTTCCCACCACGATCGTGCTGCCGTCCGAGCCGCATCCAGTCAAAAGCCCCAGGCTGAGCGCCAGCCCCGCAAGCAGGGCACACGCCGCCCGGTGGATATGGTTTGTCTTCCTTTTCTGTTTCTGCATGGATACTCCCTTTCTCCTGCATATTTTAGCAATTCCTGTCACATATTCTCTCTGAGCGGCTGATTTATCTCAGTCGAGAAGACTCCCACCTCTTCAGGTGGTGAGTAATAGCAAATTTGTCTCAGTGGAAGCCTTGTCTCCGACTGAGATAAACGCTCCGCGAGGATGCGCAGTGATTCTGTAAAGAATATGTCAGCTTACGCTGACCAGAATCACGCGCCAAGTCTCACGGACGTTCGACTTGAATACTGTTCACACATATGACCAGCAGCGCTGCGTTCTGTCAATCCTTCCACTCTGGTTCACGGTCTGCCACCACGTTTTCTTACGGCACTTTCGGTTCTAAAAGTGCCTACCCGTGAACAGTAACTTTCTTTCCATCAGCCATCCACCTCAGACCGTATGCTTGAGCAGATCTTCTATCTTCTCCGGGCAGATCCGCTTCAATTCCTGATAGAGCCTTCCGACCGGCAGCCCCATCACATTCGTGTAAGAACCATCGATTCCGCGGATATGCGCGGCAAAACTTCCCTGAATGCCGTATGCACCCGCCTTGTCCATCGACTCGCCGCAGTCTACATACGCCTCGATCTCCGCATCGCTCATCGGATATACATCCACCCGCGTCTCAACCGCAAAGCAGCTCTCCCGATCCTCAGTCAGGATCGCCACGCCCGTGTATACACGGTGGCTGCGCCCCTGGATCCGTCCGATCATCTCAAGCGCCTCATCCCGATCCGCCGGTTTTCCTAAAATCTCGTCATCCACACTGACAACGGTATCGGAACCAATGATAATCCCGGAAAATAGGATTCCCGTCGTCCGCGCCTCCTCACGCACCTGCGCCATCACATCGCGCGCCTTCTGTCCCGCCAGTTCCATCACAACCTGCGCCGGTTCCGTACAGAGCGGATTTTCCTCCAAAGTGCTCGGATGAATCTCCGGTTTCAGCCCAATCCGCTCCAAAAGCTCCCTGCGGCGCGGAGACGCACTCGCCAGAATTAACCGGCAGGCTGGTTTGATATTTTCTATGTCTCTTCTCTGTTCCATTGTTCTGTTCTCATTTCCTCAGTTTCATTTAACGCTTAAATACACGTTATCCCTATATTTATACCATCTATCAGCCAAAATGAAAAGATCCGATGTTCGTTATATGAACATCGGATCGAGAATAAATGCAATCAAAATGCCTAAAATCGCGCCTGCTGCTACCTGTATCGGCGTATGCCCCACGTATTCCTTCAATTTTTCCTGTAATACCACGCCGTCCAGCTTGAGGAAATCATCGAAAAGCAGGCGGTTCAGAACTCTTGCCTGCTTTCCTGTCTCCTGCCGGACACCGATCGCGTCATACATAACAACCATCGCCAGAATAAAGCTGATGGAAAATTCAAAGCTTCCCACTCCGTACCGCAGCGCCGCCGCCGTTGCCAGCGAACATACAGTGGATGAGTGGGAACTCGGCATACCGCCGGAGCCAATCAGACGCTCCGGGTTGAACGAATGGTTCAGCCCGATGTCCAGAATCGTCTTGAGCACCTGGGCGACCACCCACCCGGTCACGCCGGTCATCAGCGTCTGGTTTGATGTCAATTCCTGAAAAAAAGTCATGTTTCTCTCCTGTACTATCTTAATTCCTCTGTTTTCTTCCACACATATGCCACTGTCCTAAATCACTCGGTCCGTCATTAATATCCTATCAGCCAGTCATACAATTCCTGATATTTTCCAGCCGATGTCTGCCAGGAAAAATCAGCCGCCATGCCGCGGTCTACGATCTTGTTCCACTCGCGCTTCTTATTATAATAGATGTATTTTGCATAGCGGATGCAGTCGAGCATCTCATGTGCATTGTAGTTAGCAAAGGAAAATCCTGTTCCGGTTCCATCGTATTCATTGTATGGCCATACAGTATCCTTGAGGCCACCCGTCTCACGCACGATCGGCACGGTTCCGTAGCGAAGCGCCATGAGCTGGCTCAGCCCACATGGTTCAAACAGCGACGGCATCAGGAATGCGTCACAGGCTGCATATACCTTATGCGACATATCTTCCGAATAATAAATATTAGCGGAAACACGATCATTGTACTTCCAGTCATAGTGGCGGAACATATTTTCATACCGTTCATCTCCGGTTCCCAGCACAACCAGCTGTACATCTTCCGTACAGATCTCATCCATCACACACTGTACCAGGTCAAGTCCCTTCTGGTCGGTCAGACGGGAGACGATACCGATCATGAACTTTTTCTCGTCCTGCGCCAGTCCCAGCTCCGCCTGCAGCGCCTTTTTATTCTTGGATTTCTCCTTGCGGAATGTCTTTGCGTTATAATTTTGTACGATCCGTTTATCTGTCTCCGGATTAAATTCATCGTAATCGATACCATTTAAGATACCGCGCAGACTGTTGCTTCTCGCACGCATCAGACCGTCCAGTCCCTCGCCGTAGAACGGAGTCTTAATCTCCTCCGCGTAGGTGTTGCTGACCGTCGTGATCGCATCCGCGTATACGATGCCGCCTTTTAACATATTGCCGTCTTTGTAAGCTTCCAGCTTATCCGGTGTAAAATAGTAGTCCGGCAGCTCAGAGAAATGCTGGATTGTCTTCACATCCCACACCCCCTGGAACTTCAGGTTGTGGATCGTCATGACGGACTTGATATCCCGGAAGAACTCGCCGCCGTGGAATTTGTCCTTGAGATGCACCGGGATAAGTCCCGTCTGCCAGTCGTGGCAGTGGATGACATCCGGCTTGAAGCCGATCACCGGCAGGGATGAGAGAGCCGCCTTGCAGAAGAAGGAAAACTTCTCCAGATCGTAATACCAGTCCCCATACGGGCGGTCACCCCAGAAATAACTCTCATTATCAATAAAATAGAAGGTCACGCCCTCATATTCATATTCCAGGATGCCCACATACCGGTTCTGTCCCAGATAATCCATATAAAAATGGTTCACATACTTCATTTCATTGCGGAATGACTCTTTGATGCACAGATACTTCGGGATCATGACACGCACATCAAAATACTGCTTATCAAAACATTTTGGAAGGGATCCGACAACGTCTGCCAAACCTCCTGTTTTGATAAATGGAACCGCCTCCGATGCAATAAACAGAATATTCTTCATAGCTACTACCTCCCAACCGTGCCCGCTCGCGATCTGGCACCCTATTAAAATTATTATACAATAGAATCAGGGAATTAGAAAGTAGGCGACAGAGAAAAAAATCGGGAAATATATGACAAATAGTTCCGATTTGCAGACTGTATTTTCTGAATTGGATATTTTGCATAGTACCGGATGAATTATAAATTTTACCGCATGAAAAAGAATGTGCCTTGGCACATTCTCGCGCCGAGCGCGGTCGCTTGCGACATGTTTCTGCTTCGCGCGAGTGCGCATCCTCGCGGAGCGTTTTTTGTTTCATAGGACGTAATTTCCTATGAAACAAAAATAAAAGCCGGAGCCGAAAAGAAAATTATGTTTTCTCTTCGGCCCCGGCTTTTGTATAATCAGGGATTGATCTCCCTGTATTTCTTCATCGTCCGCGCAAACAGCTCGCCGTTGGACGGCGGCGTGTACGTGATCGCATTGGCTCCTGCCTCGATCGTCTCCAAAATCGATTCGTTAGTCGGTCCTCCGGTCGCGATAATGGCAACGTCCGGATACTCCTTCCGGATCTCGGCTACCATCGATGCGGTGGCGGCAGCGCCTGATACATTTAAAATATCGGCTCCCGCCTTCAGTTTGCGGCGGACATCCGTGTGAACCGAAGCAATCGTAGCAATGACCGGAATATCGACCACCTGCTTGATCTCCGTGATGACCTCATCCGCGATCGGCGCGTTGACCACTACACCGTAAGCTCCCTGATGTTCTGCCTGAAGCGCCAGACGGACGGAACGCTTTCCTCCGGTCAGACCGCCGCCGACCCCGACAAACACCGGCACATCCGAGATGCTGATGATCGACTGTGAGATAGCTGCCTGCGGAGTAAACGGATAAACTGCGATGATCGCATCCGCGTTGATATTTTTGATGATTGCCACATCCGTTGAGAAGGCGATCGATTTGATACGCTTTCCAAAGATGCGGATTCCTGAACATTCACTGATACAATACGGACACATAATCGTGTGATCCCGCAGGGTTCCATTGTACGCCGGTACTTTTTTTTTCATAGGCAATTCTCCGTTCTTTTAGCTGCTTTCCTGACCTCTCTGTCCAGCTGTTTTATACAGGGGCAGTTTTTCAGTCCTGCATCTTTTATTTCCCCTTTATCTTATCATACACACATTTACCCATGCAATCAGTCACTTTCATAAATGTGTTACAATCGTGTTAAAAAGGCTTACAGCACTTTCGGCTCCAAAAAGCACCGCACGATTTTATACATCCCGCTTATAATCCAGGCAAATCTTATCAACAATCAATGCGATAAATTCCGAATTGGTCGGCTTTCCTTTCCCTGTGCTGACGGTATATCCAAATAGATCGTTGATCGTGTCCATCTTGCCGCGGCTCCATGCGACCTCAATCGCGTGGCGGATTGCCCGCTCGACACGGCTTGAAGTGGTCTGGCGCTTCTTGGCGATGGTCGGGTACAGGATTTTCGTCACAGAACCGAGCATTTCTTTATCACTGACTGACAAAATAATCGCATCCCGCAGGTACTGATATCCCTTAATATGAGCCAGAATCCCAATCTCATGCAGAATCTGCGTCACATCGCTCTCCAGATTCTGTCTTTCATATTCCGCCGACACCATATACGGCTCCACCTTCCGGTTGCCCGCCAGGTCGAAGCGCGGTTCCTGTAATTCTTCAGGCGATGTACCTTGTCTAAAACCGCCTCCTTCGAAAATGGCTTTACTATGTAATAACAGGCGCCCATCCGAAAAGCATCCGCTGTCAGATTCTCGCTGCTCGCAGCTGTAATCATAACAAAGGAAGTGTCAGCTGAACAGTCTTGATTTGTCTTGATGCGCTCCATAACCGAAATTCCATCCATTCCCGGCATCACTACGTCCAGAAATACAATATCCGGCTTTGTCTTTACGATCATATTATAGGCATCGGTTCCGTTTTCCGCTTTTCCGACCACCTGAATCTCCTTATCACTTTCCAGTATATTTCCAAGCATATCCAATGCCTGACGATTATCCTCTGCGATCGCAATCTTCATTTCTGCCATAATATTCTCCTCCTCGGCACCTGTGATGATTAAAATAATTATAAATTCTTTTTTTAACAAGTTTCAACTCGTTTTGATCGCGCAGTTCGACACTCAACGCTCATTTTGTCTATCAATTCTTTTGATGCAAAATAAATTACACAAGATGCAAACTATATATAAGCATGTATTGTAGCTAACCGTATCTGTTAAGATTCCGCTATAAACCTTCTACCGCCCAGCCGCCATACGCCTATCTAACGATCCCTTATCACCACGTTTTACCGATTCCGGTCGAAAGACACACAAAATACACGCAATTAAAAAGCCTCCACGACCGGTTTCTGAACATGAAAATTCCATCTTTGCAGATCAAGTTTCGATAAATTCCTATAAAAAAACAGAGTTACGCCATAGCCATACAACTATAACATACTCTGTTATCGTGTTAATGCAACTGGCTGCCATTTTACAGGCCCTATAGCTTTGCGTCGCAGCTTTTCAACTGTTTTGCCAAATATGTAATTTGCTCTATTATATACGCTTTTTTTATATCCTGTCAATAAAGAGAGCAAAAACTTTGTACTTTGCATGTTACTGTTCACACACGTGTGCCCAGCAACAGGATTTTGCCGATGCTGCGTATTCAAAATCGGCAAAATCTGCTGCCAGAGCTGTATCATATGGAATTTTCAGTCCAGAAAATTCCCACTTGTAAACAGTTACTTTGCATCCAGATTCAATGTCCCAGCATATTCTCCACCAGAATCCCATACCCTCGCGTCGAATCCTGAATAAAAACGTGCGTGACTGCTCCGATGAGTTTTCCGTTCTGGATGATGGGGCTGCCGCTCATGCCCTGGACGATCCCGCCGGTCAGGGACAGAAGTTCCGGATCGGTTACGCGGATGACCATGTCCTTGTTGTGGCGGTTGGAAGAGTGGTCTATTTTCTGAATCTCAATCTCGTAGTCTTTCAATTCCCCGGACACGCTGCTGCGGATGCAGGCACGGCCTTTTTTGACGTCCTGACGGTAACCGATCGGAATTGCAGGGTTCTTTACCCGGCTTAAAAAGCGCGGATTTGCCGTCCCGAAAATGCCTTGATCCGTATTCGCCTCCACACTTCCCAGCCGCGACTGATTTCCATAGTAAATAACGCCCGACATCACGCCCGGCTTTCCGAAACTACCCTTCTCCACACCCAGAATCTCCGTATCGTATAGTTCGCCGCCGGAGGTCTGCACCAGAAGTCCCGTGTCGCCGTCGCTGATACCGTGTCCCAGCGCTCCAAACGCGCCGTTAGCACATACATAGGTCATCGTACCGATGCCCTGCGTATCGTCGCGGATCCACAGCCCCAGCTTATAGTCTCCCTCCTGCGTCTGTACCGGCGTCATCTGTACATCCATCGTCTCTCCCTCGCGGCGCACTGAAAGTGTCAGAGCCATATTTCCCGCTTCCTTGACCGCCCGTATCATATCTTTCTTGTCCGTCGCCGGCGTCCCGTTGATTGCCTCGATATAATCTCCAGAACGCAGGATCCCGTCCGCCGGATCTATCACTTCCCCCGTCTGTGCCGTCACCCTTCCGGTTCCAATCACCATCAGTCCATCGGATTTCATGTAAATACCCACCGGCAGCCCACAGGGAACCGCATACTGGACGTCCGACACATCTACCTCGATATCCTTTAATTTCCATATTCCAAAGAGTTTGAGACTTAAACGGTACGTTCCCTCCTGTTCAGAATAGATGGAAAAGGGCTGGTTGAGCTGCAGATGGATCTGGTCGGACGGAATTTTAGAGCTGCCGTTTAGAAGCACCTCCTCGCTCTCACTTTCCAGCAATGCTCGAAACGGCAGCCCAAAGCGAACTTGCTCCTGCCGGTCCACCACCACATTGATGCGGTCGGGAACCGCGTTCTTCACATATTGATAAGACACGCCGGCAAGCGCAATGACCCCCGCACCAAAGATCACTATCAGAACACGGCGAAGTTTTTCCTTCCGACTTGTTGTTTTCCACATACTAGGGTTTTTTCGCACGTTTTTTCCTCCTTCTACTCCTATGTACTTCCCCCGTTCCGTAGATTCCACCCTGCGGCGAATTTCAACGAAATGCAGATGTACACTCTGTTTGAATCCAAGAAATTGTTCCATAAAATCGTTTAATCCTAGTATGCGGAAAACCATAAAATTCAGTCTGCTATTTTTGCGCCATTCTTTCTATTTTTTTCATTCAAGTGTTATTAAAACCCTGACTTTTTCTCAAGGTAAATGGAAAACCTGAAAAATTCCATTCTAACGTCAAAAAACCCGGTTCAGAAGACAGATTTCTCTGTCTCCCAAACCGGGGGTATAAAATCATCTTACGATTCAAAACTTGCGTAAAAGAACGAAGATTTGATACAACTTAAACAAACGAATCTATCTAAATTATACCAGCTCTAACAGAACTTCCATAGCGCCGTCGCCCTTACGCTGACCGATCTTAACGATACGGCTGTAACCACCATTGCGGTTAGCGTACTTCGGTGCAAGCTCATCAAACAGCTTAGCCGGCATATCTACCTTCTTAGTGTTTTTCTTCTTGCCTGCTCTTGCAGTCGGAACGTCTGTTACATCGTAGAGAACCTTCAGCATCTGTCTTCTAGCGTGAAGTCTGGAAGCTTTATCTTTCTTGATCTCTTTCTCTACTTCGTCGTAAACGGTAACTTTCTTGCCGTCAACAACTTCTTTTACTCTCTTGCCGTTCTCGTCTTTGCGAGCTACCTTAGCGGTAACTTTAACGGTCTCGAAGTTATCTTTCTCTTTTACTGCCAGAGCGATCAGACCCTCAGCGATCTTCTTCACTTCTTTTGCTCTTGCCTCAGTGGTAACGATCTTGCCGTTGAATAACAGTGCGGTTACCAGGCTGCGCAGCATTGCTTTTCTCTGACTGGAAGTTCTTCCAAGTTTTCTATATCCTGCCATGATTCTTTCTCCTCCATTTGCGGAAGCCGGCACTCATGCCCTTTGGACTTACTGAATGTCTGCTATATAAAATATAATTGTTTGATGGTTATGCAGGGACCTGTGCCATTCGGACTTACCCGTCCCCGTATCTGCATGAAAGGGACGTACTGCAAAGCACGTCCACCCACGCGGTATCTTAAGCCTCTTCGCTCGGGTTGAGCTGCAGGCCTAATTCTTTCAGTTTTGCAAGAACCTCTTCCAGGGATTTGCGACCCAGATTTCTGACTTTCATCATATCTTCCGGTGTGCGGTTGCACAGCTCCTCCACTGTATTGATTCCGGCTCTCTTTAAACAGTTGTAAGAACGAACGGATAACTCCAGCTCGTCGATGTTCATCTCAAGCACTTTCTCTTTCTCGTTGTCTTCCTTCTCTACCATAACCTCTGCGGTCTTGGCATTCTCGGAAAGGTCAATAAAGAGGTTCAGATGCTCGCTCAGAACCTTTGCTGCCAGGCTGACAGCTTCGTCTGGTGCCAGCGTTCCATTTGTGTATACATCTAATGTCAGCTTATCATAATCTGTCACCTGACCCACACGGGTGTTCTCAACGGTCATATTGACACGCTCCACCGGTGTGTAGATAGAATCAACAGCCAGAACTCCGATCGGAAGATCTTCACTCTTGTTCTTATCTGCGCTGATGTAGCCGCGGCCCTTCGTGATCGTCAGCTCCATGTAGAATTTGCTGTCCGCGCCGCCGCTTAATGTAGCGATGACCTGGTCCGGATTCAAAATCTCAATGTCAGAATCAGCGTGAATGTCAGCTGCTGTGATGACGCCTTCGCCCTCGAACTCGATATAAGCCGTCTTCGGCTCATTCGTCTCGCTGCTGTTTTTGATCGCCAGACTCTTGATGTTCATGATAATTTCAGTTACATCCTCTTTTACACCAGGGATAGAACTGAACTCATGCAAAACGCCGTCGATTTTCACTTGACTTACTGCTGCACCAGGCAAAGAGGAAAGCATAATTCTTCTTAAAGAATTGCCTAATGTGGTACCATAGCCTCTTTCCAGCGGTTCAACCACAAATTTGCCATATCTTTTGTCTTCGGAAATCTCAGCAATTTCAATTTTTGGTTTTTCAAAATCGAACACGATAGCCCCTCCTTTTGGGAACATTTTTGAGGGTCTGCCATACTCTTGTAGTCTCGGAATCTCCCAAGCAGCTGCCAAAGCAGATACATGGGAGATTCTGGACTAACATAATAGTAATACTTCTTATTATTTGGAGTACAGCTCGACGATAAGCACTTCGTTTACAGGAACGTCAATTTCGTCTCTGCTCGGTAACTCTTTAACAGTACCTTTCAGGTTCTCAGCGTCAACTTCCAGCCATGCCGGTACCATTCTTCCGCCGGTTACCTCAGCGATATCTTTATATCTCTGTGAAGATTTGTACTTCTCTTTGATCTCGATTACATCGCCAGCCTTAACTAAGTAGGACGGGATGTTTACGCTCTTGCCGTTTACGAGAACGTGCTTGTGATCTACGATCTGACGTGTCTCTTTTCTTGTACGGCCAAAGCCCATTCTGAATAATACATTATCCAGTCTGCACTCCAGAAGGATCATCAGGTTAGCACCGACCTGACCATTCATTCTGGATGCTTTTGCATAGTAATTTCTAAACGGTTTCTCTAACACACCGTAGATGAATTTTGCTTTCTGCTTCTCTCTCAGCTGGAGTGCATACTCGCTCATCTTTCTGTTGGCTCTCGTTAATTTTCTCGTTGATTTCTTGTCGATTCCTAAATAAACCGGATCAAGGTCAAGAGATCTACATCTTTTAAGTACAGGAACTCTATCTACTGCCACTTTACTTGCACCTCCTAATTAGACTCTTCTACGTTTCGGCGGACGGCATCCGTTATGCGGAACCGGAGTTACGTCCTTAATGCTTGTTACTTCCAGACCACATGCCTGAAGAGCACGGATTGCTGCTTCACGACCTGATCCCGGACCTTTTACCATAACGTCTACAGACTTTAAGCCATGGATAAGAGCTGCCTTCGTTGCAGTTTCTGCAGCCATCTGAGCTGCATATGGAGTAGATTTCCTTGAACCTCTAAATCCCAGACCGCCTGCACTTGCCCATGATAAGGCATTACCCTGTGCATCTGTTAAAGTAACGATTGTGTTATTAAAAGATGACTGGATGTGCGCCTGTCCGCGTTCAACGTTTTTCTTTACACGCTTTTTTGTCACTTTCTTGCCAGTGGACACTTTTTTAGCCATTTTAAACTAACCTACTTTCTCAAATATTGAATCCTGTTGCTAAACCTAACCTGATTCAGTTTCCTTGTTACTTAATTATTTCTTCTTGTTTGCTACTGTCTTTCTCGGACCCTTACGAGTTCTTGCGTTGGTCTTTGTCTTCTGACCACGAACCGGAAGGCTCTTTCTATGACGGATGCCTCTGTAGCATCCAATCTCCTGCAGTCTCTTGATGTTCATAGCGATCTCTCTTCTCAGATCACCCTCAACCACCTGACTGTCAGCGATGATTGCCGCAAGCTTCTTAACTTCATCGTCAGTTAAGTCCTTAACACGAGTGTCAGGATTAACTTCAGCTTCGGCCAGGATACGGGCTGCACTTGCTCTACCGATACCGTAGATGTAAGTCAAGCCGATCTCTACGCGTTTCTCTCTTGGTAAATCGACACCTGAAATACGAGCCATGTGTGTAGTACACCTCCATTAGTTTTTCTTACTTCTTCGTTGATAATGTATAAATTTGCTTAAACTACTGAACAACTCATCCGAGTGGTTCATAATAGAAAGCCGCGCGAAAAAATAGATGCTAAATCAAATTAGCCCTGTCTTTGTTTGTGCTTCGGATTCTCACAGATTACTCTGATACTGCCTTTTCTCTTGATGATCTTGCACTTTTCGCAAATTGGTTTAACCGATGATCTAACCTTCACAGCAATTCTCCTTTCCGTAATAGTCCGTCCAATCTCGGACATACAATTTTTTATAACCTATTGCAGTCCTGTGTCGGACTTACAGGTACAACAGACTCGTTCCATCCCTCTGCCGTGAGAGGACAAAAGGGCGGATCTTACCTGATGCTTCAACAAAGTTCGCTAAAGCATTATAACATTTAAAATCCTATAATGCAAGCGAAATTTACACTTCTCTCAATATTTTTATTGAGAAAAATGAATTGGTCTTTATTTATCTCTCCAAATGATTCTTCCCTTAGAGAGATCGTATGGCGACATTTCCATTGTAACCTTATCGCCCGGCAGAATACGGATGTAGTTCATACGGAGTTTTCCGCTGATCGTAGCAAGTACGATGTGTCCGTTTTCCAGTTCTACCTTAAACATAGCGTTCGGCAGTTTCTCTGCTACTACGCCCTCAATCTCAATTACATCTGCTTTCGACATTCTATATACCTCCCTGCAATGATTTCTGAATGAAATAGCGGATCGCTTCATCCTGGACTGCCGCGCCGTCCGCAAACTGGGCTGCCAGCGCCTCATCCCGCTTGTGGGAAAACTGCACGTGCTTTCTCTTCTTGCGTTTCGGCTTGGCGGCAGTTTTGGTGCGTCCGTCTGCCAGATACACATAGTGTGCATCTTCTCTGACTATGATATAATAATTGCCTTTGTCATGCCCCGCCAGCGAGCGAACCAGACAGGCCATTCCATATTCCGTCATTCTGATCTCCGTTTCTGCTTAGACAGACACTTTCTAAAAAACATCGCTGCTGATTGACGTAGCTCCAGCAGATACGCTGCCATTTCTCCCACTTTGCCTGAAACATCCAAAAAACATGCAGGTTTGTCTGAAACAAACGATTTTTGTCCATTTCACAAAGTGCAACCTGTTTGGAGAAATAACCAGTGGCAGCCAGCTGAAGCCAGCCAAATCAACGCTTCGAATTTCACAAAAGGTTCTTTCCTATTTTCTATCTATAACGACAGAATCTCAGGCTCATTTTCTGTAATTAGAATCGTATTTTCATAATGGGCAGCCCAGCCGCCGTCTTCCGTCATGACGGTCCAGTCATCATCGAGCCAGACTACTTCGTAGCTGCCCTCGGTGATCATCGGCTCGATCGCGAGCGTCATGCCGGGCTGTAAGAGAATTCCTTTTCTTTTTCTTGCAAAATTCGGAATCTCCGGATCCTCATGCAGATGGGAACCGATTCCATGGCCTACCAGATCTCTGACAACACCAAAGCCGAAGCTTTCAGCATATTTCTGAATGGCTGCAGAGATGTCATTGAGATGATTGCCAGCTTTGGCAAATTTAATCCCCTCAAAAAAGCTCTGTCTGGTAACTTCAATCAGTTTTTTTGCATCATCGTCGATCTGGCCGATGCCATAAGTCCGGGCTGCATCCGAGTGATATCCTTTATAGATAACACCTGCATCCAGACTGACAATATCACCCTCATCAAGGAAATGTTCCTTATGAGGAATTCCATGGACAACCTCATCATTGACAGAGACGCAGATGGAGGCAGGATAGCCATTGTAATTTTTGAATGAGGGAATGCAGCCGTAGCTTCGGATGATTTCCTCTCCCATATGATCAATGTCCCAGGTGGACATTCCCGGACGAAGGTTCTTCGCCAGTTCCTCGTGAGTTTTGGCAAGGATTCTGCCAGCCTCACGCATGAGTTCTATCTCCCTGGGAGATTTTATCGTCACTGCCATCTTTTATGCTCCCAAAATGTCAACAATGTTTTTAAACACGGTTTCCATAGACAGTGTACCGTCTATCGCATGCAGAACACCTTTTTTCTTATAGTAGTCAATCAGAGGATGTGTCTGCTCATGATATACTTCCAGACGTTTCTGTACGGTCTCCGGCTTATCATCGTCGCGAAGAACCAGTTCAGAACCACATTTATCGCAGATTCCTTCTTTTTTCGGTGCTGCAAACTCTGTATGATACGTAGCGCCGCACTTTAAGCATGCACGACGGCCTGCCATACGATTTACAATATTCGCATCCGGCACTTCTACATCGAGAGCGAAATCAATTGCCTCTCCGTTTTCTTCCAGTGCTGCTGTCAGGCTCTCTGCCTGCGGAATCGTTCTTGGAAATCCGTCCAGGATATAGCCATTCTCGCAATCTACTTCGTGAATACGATCAAGAAGCATGCCGATCGTTACTTCATCCGGCACCAGCAATCCCTGATCGATGAACGATTTTGCTTTTTTTCCCAGCTCTGTACCCGCTTTGATATTAGAGCGGAAAATATCTCCGGTTGAAATGTGCGGAATGTTATATTTCTCTGCAATTTTATCAGCCTGTGTTCCTTTACCGGCTCCCGGTGCTCCTAACATAACAATCTTCATAATGGTACAATCTCCCTATATACAACAGAATCGCCTCCAGGCAGGAGCTGTCTCCGGCCACCTCCAGCCGTTAAGAAAGAGAGCTCCCGCCCAGAAAGCGAGTTATCTTAGTCGTTTAAGAATCCTTTATAGTTGCGAACCAGCATCTGTGATTCGACTGCTTTGATTGTCTCAAGTACTACACCTACGATAATGATAAGAGAAGTACCTCCAAAGGAGAGACGGCTCACTGAGAACAGTCCAGAGACAATGATCGGAACCAGGCAGACAATAATAAGTCCGCAAGCACCAATCAGTATAATATACTCCAGAATTCCATCCAAATAATCGGATGTTGGCTTTCCTGGACGAATGCCCGGGATGAAACCGCCGGATTTCTTCATGTTGTTTGCCACCTCAAGCGGGTTGAATGTTATGGATGTGTAGAAATACGCAAACACAATAATCAACGCGATGTAGACAATTAAGCCAACTGAATAAGCCGGACGCTCCGGATTAAACCAGGAGCTGGAATTCAGAGCCAGAAGAATCTTTCCTCCGATGGTGTCATAATTAACCTGGAAAAATCCAGCAATTACCACCGGGAAAGACATCAGGGATGAAGCAAAGATAACAGGAATAACACCTGCTGTATTTACTTTTAACGGGATGCTTGTGGACTGACCGCCAACCATCTTACGTCCCTGCATCTTTTTAGAATACTGAACCGGAATTCTCCGCTCTGCATCCTGTAAAATGATAACAAATACAACCATCGCTACGATAACCGCTACGATAATCACGGCTGTTACAACTGCAACCGCCACGATCTTGCCCTGCAGGAAACGCTCATAGAGCGTAATCATATCGCTTGGCATGGTTGAAATGATATTGAACAGAAGCACGATAGAAATACCGTTTCCGACGCCGTTCTCGGTGATTCGCTCACCGATCCACATCAGCATGGCACTTCCGGCTGTCATTGTCACAATAGCGACAATCACATTCAGGGCAGTAAACTCAACTAAAAGTCCCTTGCCGCCGAAACCGATCGCCATAGCGACGGACTGCATCAGCGCCAGTGCAACCGTAAGGTAACGCGTATATTCCGCAATCTTCTTTCTTCCGTCCTCGCCCTCCTGCTGCATTTCCTCTAATTTCGGAATTGCAATTGTCAGAAGCTGCATGATAATGGAAGAAGTGATGTACGGGGTAATACTCAATGCGAATACCGACATGTTCGTGAACGAACCGCCGGTAATCGTATTGAAGAAACCAAACGCATCATTGGACTGTCTTGTAAACAGTTCCTGGAAAAATGTTGTATTAACTCCGGGAATCGGCAGCTGCGATCCGATACGGGTCACAACCAGCATAAAGAACGTATAGAGGAGTTTTTCTCTGACCTCTTTTATCTTAAATGCATTCTGGAGCGTTTTTAACATATTAGATCACCTCGCAGGTTCCGCCAACGGCCTCGATCTTAGCTTTCGCGCCTTCACTTACCGCATCAACCTTTACGTTCAGCTTTTTGGTCAGCTCGCCATTGCCGAGGATCTTAACGCCGTCACGCGGGTTCTTTACGATGCCTGCTTCGATTAATGTTTCAACCGTAACAACTGTGTCGTTCTCGAATCTCTCAAGAGCGCTTACGTTGATACCAACGATGGTCTTAGAATTTCTGTTTGTGAAGCCTCTCTTCGGGAGACGTCTATATAACGGCATCTGACCGCCTTCAAATCCTGGTCTCGGAGCGCCGGAACGAGCTTTCTGTCCCTTATGTCCCTTACCAGCAGTCTTACCGTTGCCTGATGCGTGACCACGACCTCTTCTGAAGCTGTCGCTGTGCTTAGAGCCTACCGCCGGCTTTAAATTGGATAAATCCATGACTGCACCTCCTTGCAAATATCTTAGATTTCCTCTACTTTAACTAAATGTCTAACATTCTGGATCATGCCTCTGATAGCGGCGTTGTCCGGCTGCTCAACTGTCTTGCCAGTCTTGTTTAAACCAAGAGCTGCAACCGTTGCTTTCTGCTTCGGGATAGCGCCAATAGGAGACTTAACCAATGTGATTTTTAATTTCTCTGCCATTTTTATCTCCTCCTATTAGTTCAGAATTTCTTCTACAGACTTACCGCGAAGTTTTGCAACCTCTTCCGGAGTCTTTAAAGAACCTAAGCCTGCCAGGGTAGCAAGAACTACGTTTGCCTTGTTGTTGGAACCAAGGGATTTTGTACGGATGTTCTTGTAACCAGCCAGATCCAGTACGGCACGAGCCGGACCACCAGCGATAATACCGGTACCTTCCGGAGCCTTCTTCAGAAGTACGTTAGCGCTTCCGAATTTGCCGAGGAAATCGTGCGGGATGCTATTGTTCTCATCGAACGGAACCTCCATCAGGTTTCTGGCAGCTGCCTCTTTGCCCTTGCGGATTGCTTCCGGAACCTCAGCAGCTTTTCCCATACCAGCACCAACGTGGCCGTTTTTATCTCCAACTACTACTAAAGCGGAAAAACGCATTGTACGTCCGCCCTTAACGGTCTTGGATACACGTTTGATTGCCACTACAGTATCCTCTAACTCGAACTGGTTGGCATCAATTTTTGTACGTTTCATGTGTATGTTCTCCTTCCTACTAGAATTCCAGACCAGCCTCGCGGGCTGCATCTGCTAATGCCTGAACTTTTCCGTGGTAAATAAATCCGCCTCTATCGAAGACAACTTCTTTAATACCTTTTTCAAGCGCTCTCTTAGCGATTACAGTTCCAACGTGAGCTGCTGCTGCAACATCGTTCGTCTTCTCCAGTTCAGCTTTAACTTCCTTCTCGGCAGTGGAAGCTGCTACTAAAGTTTTTCCAACTGTATCATCAATGATCTGAGCATACATATGATTATTACTTCTAAACACTGCTAAACGCGGTCTCTCGGCTGTGCCAGAAAAACGGTTGCGTAATCTAACGTGTTTTTTAACGCGAATTTCGCTTCTTGACTGTTTGCTAACCATCTTCACACTCTCCTTAATTATTTCTTACCAGTCTTACCAACTTTACGTCTGATAACCTCATCGGCATACTTAATACCTTTGCCCTTGTACGGCTCAGGTCTTCTCTTATCCCGAATCTCAGCTGCATACTGGCCAACTTTTTCTTTGCTGATACCTTTAACAGTGATCTTGTTCTGTCCTTCCAGAACAGTCTCAATGCCTTCCGGATCTTCCATCTCTACCGGATGGGAGTAACCAAGGCTGAGAACCAGTTTCTTGCCCTGCTTCGCTGCTCTGTAACCAACACCGTTAACTTCCAGGACTTTCTCATAGCCTTCTGTTACACCATGAATCATGTTGTTAATTAAGGTTCTTGTCAGACCGTGTAAAGATTTCATTTTCTTTAAGTCGTTCGGTCTGGTAACTACGATATGACCATCCTCTTCTTTGATGTTCATCTCAACCGGGAGTTCTCTCTCAAGAGTTCCCTTCGGACCTTTTACAGTCACTAAATTGTTCTCTGCGATTGTTACGGTTACGCCCGCCGGAATCGCAACTGGCATTCTTCCGATACGTGACATGCCTTTTACCTCCTACTTAGATTTTCGGAGAAGCCGCTAAGGCTTCTCTGTTTTCAGTTGTATCTATACCTTGTCTAAACCGATGATGATGCTTTCGGCTTACCAAACAAATGCAAGAACTTCTCCGCCTACGCCGAGTTCTCTTGCCTGCTTGTCAGTGATAACGCCCTGGTTGGTGGAGATGATAGCTACACCTAAACCGCCCAGTACCTTCGGCATATCTTCCTTGTTTGCGTAGATACGCAGACCCGGTTTGGAAATTCTCTTGATGCCGGAGATGATTTTCTCGTTTTTGTCTTTACCGTACTTTAAGGTAATACGGATAGTCTTGAAATTGCCGTCCTCAACAACGTCATATTTCTTGATGAAACCTTCCTTTACCAGGATGTCAGCGATTGCTAATTTCATCTTGGAAGACGGAACATCTACTGTATCATGTTTTGCAGTGTTAGCATTACGGATTCTTGTAAGCATATCTGCAATCGGATCGCTCATTGTCATTTTGAGTGTGCCTCCTTATAATTTGACTACCACTTACTGTAAGTGGGTTTCGGTGGGTTTTGGGAACACTAGGATGTGTCCTCTATAATATAGGCATCGTCCACTCGACTAAGCTCGTCTATCGTCTTCGACTCTGACTCACTAAGTCTCGGGACGGGCTTTCGCACTAGATTCGAAACTACCTCATCAAGTGCTCAATGCCTACCAGCTTGCTTTCTTTACGCCCGGAATTTCGCCCTTGTAAGCTAATTCACGGAAGCAAACTCTGCAGATGCCGTATTTTCTTAAATATGCATGCGGACGACCGCAGATTCTGCAGCGGTTATATTCTCTGGTGGAGAATTTTGCCGGACGCTGCTGTTTAATCTTCATTGAAGTTTTAGCCATGATAAATCCTCCTATTATTTAGCAAATGGCATGTTGAACTGAGTTAACAGCTCACGTGCTTCTTCGTCGGTCTTAGCAGTGGTAACGAAGATGATATCCATACCTCTTACCTTATCTACTTTATCGTACTCGATCTCCGGGAAGATAAGCTGCTCTTTGATACCCAGAGCGTAGTTGCCTCTGCCGTCAAATGCGTTCGGATTTACACCGCGGAAGTCTCTTACTCGCGGAAGAGCCAGGTTGATCAGACGATCAGCGAACTCATACATCTTCTCGCCACGCAGGGTAACTTTACAGCCGATAGCCATACCCTCTCTAAGTTTGAAGTTAGCGACTGATTTTTTCGCTTTTGTAAGAACTGCCTTCTGGCCAGTGATGATTTCCATATCTCTTACAGCAGAGTCCAGAACTTTAGCATTTTCTTTTGCCTCGCCAACGCCCATGTTGATAACAATCTTGTCCAGCTTCGGCACTTCCATGATATTTTTATATCCGAATTTTTTGATCATAGCGTCTACGATTTCGCTCTGATACATTTCTTTTAATCTAGCCAATTTTAACGTTCCTCCTCTCTGTATTAGTCAATTACTTTACCTGTTGCCTTAGCAACACGGACTTTCTTGCCGTCTTCTACTTTGAAGCCAACTCTCGTAGCCTTGCCATCCACTACCAGCATAACGTTGGAAATGTCAAGCGCGCCTTCCTGATGGATGATGCCGCCCTGCTGATTAGCTGCAGACGGTTTGGTATGCTTTGTTACCATGTTGCATCCCTCAACCAGGACTGTATTCTTCTTTACATTAACGGAAAGAACTTTTCCGGTTTTGTCTTTGTCTTTACCTGTGATAACCTTTACCAGGTCGCCTTTTTTAATTTTATGCACAGCTGACACCTCCTACAGTACTTCCGGAGCCAGGGAAACAATCTTCATAAACTGTTTCTCACGAAGCTCTCTGGCAACCGGCCCAAAAATACGGGTTCCTCTCGGGTTCTTGTCGTCTTTGATGATAACGGCTGCGTTCTCATCAAATTTGATGTAGGAACCATCTTTACGGCGTGCGCCCTTAACGGTACGTACAACAACGGCCTTCACTACATCGCCTTTCTTTACAACACCGCCTGGTGTTGCATCTTTAACGCTGGCAACGATTACATCGCCAATATTTGCATATCTTCTAGTAGAGCCGCCCATAACGCGGATACAGAGTAATTCTTTCGCACCGGTATTGTCGGCAACCTTTAATCTGGTCTCCTGCTGAATCATGCCCAATACTCCTTTCTGATTTAGAAATTATCTCGCTTTCTCGATAATTTCGACGAGTCTCCATCTCTTATCCTTGGATAACGGTCTTGTTTCCATTACCTTTACAGTATCACCGATACCGCACTCGTTGTTCTCGTCGTGTGCTTTTAATTTATAAGTTCTCTTAACAATCTTACCGATTAAAGGATGTTTTACGTGGTTTTCGATAGCAACTACGATTGTTTTGTCCATCTTGTTGCTTACTACCTTACCGGTACGTGTTTTTCTAAGATTTCTTTCCACGGTAGATATCTCCTTTCCTATTTTAGGAATCTATGATAATTAGTTCGCTTTCTCTGTAATAACAGTCTGAATACGAGCGATGTTTCTGCGAACTTCTTTAATTCTGCTTGTATTATCCAGCTGGTTGGTAGCGTTCTGGAATCTTAAGTTGAAGAGTTCCTTCTTAGCAGCTACTAATTCTTCGTTTAATTCTGCAGATGTCTTAGCTTTTAAATCTTCTACATACTTATTAATTTTCACTGTTATCACCGCCTTCTAAATCTGCTTTAGAAGCAATCTTGCACTTGCACGGAAGTTTGTGCATAGCAAGACGAAGCGCTTCTCTCGCTGTCTCCTCTGGTACACCCGCGATCTCGAACATTACGCGGCCTGGTTTTACTACTGCTACCCAGTACTCAAGTGCGCCTTTACCGGAACCCATACGAGTCTCAGCCGGTTTAGCAGTTACTGGTTTATCCGGGAAAATCTTAATCCAAACTTTACCACCACGTTTGATGTAACGGGTCATGGCAACACGGGCTGCCTCGATCTGGTTGGATTTGATCCAGCACGGTTCTGTAGCGACTAAACCGTACTCACCGTAGTTGATTACATTTCCTCTAAGCGCCTTGCCGGCCATGGTACCACGGAACTGTTTACGACGCTTTACTCTTTTCGGCATTAACATTATTTATCGCTCCCTTCCTTATTTCCTTTCGCAGGAAGTACCTCGCCTTTGTAGATCCAAACCTTAACACCGGTCTTGCCGTATGTTGTGTTTGCCTCAGCGAAACCGTAGTCAATATCTGCTCTTAATGTCTGAAGCGGGATAGTGCCCTCGCTGTAGAACTCTGTACGAGCCATATCAGCACCGCCAAGACGTCCGGATACGGAAGCCTTGATACCCTTAGCTCCAGCCTTCATGGTTCTGCCCATAGCGGACTTCATCGCACGACGGAAGGAAATACGGTTCTCAAGCTGCTGAGCGATATTCTCTGCAACGAGCTGAGCGTCTCTGTCTGGTCTCTTAACTTCTTTGATGTCTACAAAAACTTTCTTGTCAGTTAATTTCTGAACCTGAGCTTTTGTCTTCTCGATCTCTGCGCCGCCCTTACCGATAACAACGCCCGGTTTAGCAGTGTAAAGAATGATTTTTACTTTATCAGAAGCGCGCTCGATTTCGATTTTGGAAACACCGGCGCTGTATAATTTCTTCTTAAGGAAGGTTCTGATTTTGTGATCCTCTACCAGGTTATCTGCAAAATCAGCTTCCGCATACCATCTGGAATCCCAGTCTTTAATAACACCGACTCTTAAGCCGTGCGGATTAACTTTCTGTCCCATAATTGCCTCCTCTTATTTCTCATCAAGCACGATTGTGATGTGGCTCATTCTCTTTTCGATTCTGTAAGCGCGGCCCTGTGCTCTCGGTTTTACTCTCTTCATTGTCGGTCCCTTGTTAGCGAAGCATTCTGCAACGTACAGGTTCTCCGGATTCATCTGGTTGTTGTTCTCTGCGTTAGCAACAGCAGACTCGAGTAATTTTTTAATTAAAGTAGAAGCATATCTAGGATTGTATGTTACAATACCAAGCGCTGTCTTCACATCTTTGCCTCTGATGGCATCTAATACGAAGCATGCTTTCTGAACGGATACTCTGGCGTAAGACAGCTTAGCCGACGGTCTCGTATCCTTATTAGCATTTCTTTCTCTTTTAATCTGGGATCTATGTCCTTTAGCCATTGGTGAAACCTCCTTTCAAGCGTAACTTACTTACGTCCTGCTTTCTTCTCGTCTTTTCCGTGGCCTCTGTAAGTTCTAGTGGCTACGAACTCACCGAGTTTATGTCCAACCATGTCCTCTGTCACGTATACCGGAACATGTTTTCTACCATCGTGAACTGCGATTGTATGTCCAACCATCTGCGGGAAGATTGTGGAACGGCGGGACCAGGTTTTGATAACCTGTTTCTGTCCTGCTGCGTTCATCTCATCTACTTTCTTTAAAAGATGAGCATCTGCAAATGGTCCTTTTTTTAATGAACGACCCATTAGTATACCTCCTATTACTGTTTACCGTTTCTTCTTCTTACGATTAACTTATTAGACTGTTTGTTTTTCTTTCTGGTCTTCAGGCCGAGTGCCGGTTTGCCCCAAGGTGTGCAAGGACCTGGACGACCGATACTGGTCTTGCCCTCACCACCACCATGCGGATGGTCATTCGGGTTCATAACAGAACCGCGGACAGTCGGACGAATACCCATGTGACGTTTTCTACCAGCCTTACCGATATTGATCAGGTTGTGGTCGCCGTTGCCAACTACACCGATAGTAGCGCGGCAGCTGATCGGAACCATTCTCATCTCTCCGGACGGTAATCTAAGGGTTGCATATTTGCCTTCTTTAGCCATTAACTGAGCAGAGTTACCAGCGGAACGAACCAGCTGACCACCCTTGCCCGGAAGAAGCTCGATGTTGTGAATCTGTGCACCAACCGGGATTTCAGAAAGCGGTAAGCAGTTACCAACTTTTGCCTCAGCCTCTGCACCGCTCATAACCTTCTGTCCAACCTGTAAACCAGCCGGAGCAAGGATATAAGCTTTCTCGCCGTCTGCGTAGCAGATCAGAGCGATGTTTGCTGTACGGTTCGGATCGTACTCGATACCAAGTACGGTTGCTGCGATACCGTCTTTTGCATTTCTCTTGAAGTCGATGATTCTATATTTTCTTCTGGAACCGCCGCCTCTGTGACGAACGGTGATTTTACCCTGGTTGTTACGACCTGCGTTCTTCTTTAAAGAAACTACTAAGGATTTCTCCGGTGTGGATTTTGTAATCTCAGAGAAATCAGAGCCGGTCATATGTCTTCTGGAAGGTGTATATGGGCTGTAAGATTTAATTCCCATGACTTTGACTCCTTTCGTTCAACGCCTCCTGGCGTTTCTTCATGTTTTTCACGACATAGTGTTCGTCGTATAATTGTCTATTGAGGATGAATTATAAACCAGCGAAGATCTCGATCTCTTTGCTGTCCTCGGTCAGCTGAACGATAGCTTTCTTTGTTGCAGCTGTCTTACCGAATGTCATGCCTCTTCTCTTTGTCTTGCCGTCCATGTTCATGGTGTTGACACTCTTAACTTTGGTGCCCGGGAACATCTTCTCAACGGCTTCTTTGATCATAGTTTTGTTTGCCTCGGTGTGTACCAGGAAGGTGTATTTCTTGTCTGTCATAGCATTCATACTCTTCTCAGTTACAACCGGTTTGAGGATTACGTCATAGTACTGTACGTTTGCCATTATGCATATACCTCCTCGATAGAAGCTACAGCAGCCTTGGTTGCTACTACTGTGTTGTATTTCAGGATATCGTAAACGTTGATGGTGCTTACGGAAGCAGTCTTAACGTCTGCCACGTTTCTAGCGGATAATACAGCCTTGTCACAAGCCTCATCCAGAACAACTAAAGCTTTGTTTACTTTCAGGTTGTTCATAACCTCAACAAATTTCTTTGTCTTGATCTCGTCGAAGTTCATAGCCTCAACTACGATGAACTTGTTCTCGTTTACACGGCTTGTCAGAGCAGATTTAAGAGCAGCTCTCTTCTCTTTCTTATTTAAACGGATTGTGTAATCACGTGGTGTCGGAGCGAATACTACGCCGCCGCCCGTCCACTGCGGAGCTCTTGTTGAACCCTGTCTTGCATGTCCGGTACCTTTCTGTCTCCACGGTTTCTTACCACCGCCGGAAACTTCGGAACGGGTTTTTGCTTTCTGAGTTCCCTGACGTTTGTTAGCAAGCTGTGCTACAACTGCCATGTGAACCAGATGTTCATTTACTTCTACACCGAATACAGCATCATTCAGTTCTAATGTGCCAACTTCGTTGCCTTCTAAATTGAAAACAGATACGTTTGCCATCTGTATGTTCCTCCTTTCCCGTAAAAGCCTTATCTAGCGACCTTTACTGTCTCTTTGATTGTTACTAAGGATTTCTTCGGTCCCGGTACAGAGCCTTTAACAAGGAGTAAGTTGTTCTCAGTATCAACCTTAACAACCTCCAGGTTCTGAACAGTTACTTTTACGCTGCCCATGTGACCCGGCATTCCTTTGCCCTTAAATACGCGTCCCGGTGTGGTTGCAGAACCGTTGGAACCCTGATGACGATGGAACTTGGAACCGTGAGCCATCGGTCCTCTGTGCTGGCCGTGTCTCTTGATGGCACCCTGGAAACCTTTACCTTTGGAAATAGCAGTTGCATCAATTTTATCGCCTGCTGCGAAGATGTCTGCCTTGATTTCGTCTTTTACAGAATACTCTTCAGCATTCTCTAAGCGGAACTCTCTTACATATCTCTTGTAAGCAACGCCTGCCTTGTCAAAATGACCCTTAACCGGCTTTGTCACAAGTTTTTCTCTCTTGTCTACAAAACCAACCTGTACTGCTTTGTAGCCATCGTTCTCTTCTGTCTTAACCTGTGTAACAACACACGGTCCAGCCTGAAGAACGGTTACTGGAGTTAAAACTCCGTCTTCGTTGAAGATTTGAGTCATTCCGACTTTGGTAGCTAAAATCGCTTTCTTCATTAATCTGACCTCCTGTTTTTCTACAGCGGAACGCGTTCGTCAAACTCCCGCGTTCATCCTAGAACTGTCCAGATGTCTCTATCTAAACTAGTATAGGATTCTTAATTATTTGTTTTTCATCTTTACGTTGATGGACACGCCAGCCGGCATTTCCAGTCTCTGCAGTGCATCAACTGTCTTCTGGCTCGGAGCAATGATATCGATGAGTCTCTTATGAGTTCTCTGCTCGAACTGCTCTCTGGAATCTTTGTACTTATGAACTGCTCGCAGAATGGTTACTACCTCTTTCTTAGTTGGCAGCGGCACCGGTCCACTCACCTTTGATCCGTTTTTCTTTACAGTCTCAATGATTTTTGCAGCGGATGTATCTACCAGCTGATGATCATAAGCTTTCAGTGTGATTCTCATTACTTGACTTGCCATAAAAAAAGTCGCCTCCTTTTCGTACTATTAAGCACGACAAGCGGTGACTGTACACATACCCGTGTGTGTCCTCGCAGTCCACACACCAAATCCGTCATTTGTCTTCAGGATACTCTATTCTTGTACAGTGACTTGTCGCCAGTTTCCTAACTTGACATTCGCTCCGCGGAATAACCTGCTTATCATAAGCAGCAACCTCTCGTTTCATCGCTATCATGCCACAGCTTCGTTATAATAACACAGCTTTCTGGGAAATGCAAGTGTTTTTTTAAGAAAAAATCTATATTTTTCAAGAAAAAACAGGAGTTTCTTCTTCCGGTGGGTAATTACACCTTATATATAGAAGAAACTCCTGTTTATCCACAAGAATATATTTCCATGCAGAAATTTTATCTCAGTCGAGAAGACTCCCAGCTTTTTTAATTAATCCTCCCAATACGTCGGTTCCACCGGGGTTCTAGCCTCGTCGCTGCCATCGTCGCTTGTGCCGTCCACCTCTGTGACAACACCCGCAGAGCTTGTCTTAAACTTTGTGCCGTTCGCATCCTTCACGGTGCTGGATTTCACTACCTTGCCGCTCGTCGTTACCAGATAGTTTTTGTCATTGACTTCAATGACTTCATACTTGGTACCGCTGTCTGCCTTCTGAAGCTTACCCATGTAGTACAGGAATCCATCCTCCACACCTGAGTAGCCGCGTCCAGCCTTGTTGCCGCTGTCAGCGAAATAGAACTGTCCGGTCGTTCCGTCGCCCTCTACTACATTTCCCTTGCCTTTTACGACTGAGCTGGTCGCCTTGTCCGCGCCGAAGAAATAGCAGGCATACTGACCGCTCGTTCCTACCTCCAGACGTCTCAGACCATAGACCGGGTTGCCCTTCTCATTAAATAAGTAGGTAATATTGTTGATGCGAACCAGGTTGCTCGTCGAAGCGTCAGAAATCTTCGGACCCACCTTCGGCTCGCCGTTGCTTGAAAAATAATACCACTGTACATCGCTGCCGAGATCCAGATTGTAATCATCATCCTCCGGCGGAGTCGTGGAGAGCCAGCCAGTCTGTACCTGACCGTTGCTCTGATAATAACGGTAATTTGCAAATCCAGAGGAATTTCCCATATCGACCCAGCCGGTCTGCATCGCTCCGTTTTCGTCGAAGCAGTAGTAGGTTCCGTCAATCTTATACTGTTTATATTTAGCGCCGCCTAAAGAAGGCACATATTTCTTTCCTGAACTCTGAAAGTAGTACCAATGATGATCCTCATCATCGTCGCCGGGTTTCACTTCATCATCGTCCTTTTTGGTATCATCCGGATCTTCCAGATATGCCCAGCCGATCTGCATGACACCATCTGCATTCGTGTAGTAGGTGTCATCATCCACCCAGCCCGTCTGCATCGCTCCATCACCGTCGAAGTAATAGTACTTGCCGCCGATCTTGGACCAGCCGTCGGATACCATCTTTCCGCTGGTGGAGAAATAGTACCAGACCGTCGTAGCGGAAGTCTCGTTCCATGCCGGATTGCGCTTCGGCAGTTTCAGCCACTTGTCAGTCGCCATGATGCCGGTACTCTCGACAAAGTATTCGTCGTCCACCCAGCAGTTCGACGCGATGTTGCCCTGGGAATCGAGATAGCGCCAGAGATTGTCTGCGCCCTTCTTCCAGGTATTCGTCACCTTATTACCATTGTTGTCCACATATATCCAGCTGTTTCCAGACTGCTGCCAGCCTTCTGCCGCGTAAGATGTCAGGGTCGCCGCCCCTATCATCAGCGCTGCGGAAAGGACGCAGACTGCCAGTTTCTGTTTCTTCATATACAAGCCCTCCCAGTTCACGATTGATAACGTCTATTCTCCCACCTGCTGCGCATTCGCACACTTCCCGTCGTGTGGAGACTGCATCAGATGCTTATAACGCCTTGTTTTGTTCCAGATACGTGCAATCTATCATTTACCTAATATACATTTTAACAGGAGATGTAGGAATCTTCAAGGAGATTTATCTTTCAATTTATTTACTTTTTTGGCAGGAAGCCGTTCAAAAGGTTTGACACGCCAATCAATGACCGATATAATTAGGTATGCATTTCAACTGAACCGTTTTTTCCGGTCAGACAGACTGCGTTTTGGTTAGAAATGGCTTATGGATAACACCGATTATAAAGGCGGCAGATACCCTTTTCCGGGGTTTGCGCCTCATTTTTTTGAAAGGATAAAATTTTATGTGGATTGCAGATGGATGGAACGATTATGAAGTGATTGACTGCTCCGAAGGAGAGAAACTGGAGCGGTGGGGCGACTATCTTCTGGTTCGCCCGGACCCGCAGGTTATCTGGAACACCCCCAAGACACACCGCGGCTGGAAAAAGATGAACGGACACTACCACAGAAGCTCCAAGGGCGGCGGCGAATGGGAATTTTTCGACCTGCCGGAGCAGTGGTCGATCCATTACAAAGAACTGACCTTTAACTTAAAACCGTTCAGCTTCAAGCACACAGGTCTCTTCCCGGAACAGGCGGCAAACTGGGACTGGTTCGGTGACCGCATCCGCAATGCCGGACGCCCAATCAAGGTTTTAAACCTCTTTGCCTACACAGGCGGCGCTACCCTGGCGGCAGCCGCAGCCGGCGCCAGCGTGACCCATGTGGACGCCTCCAAGGGCATGGTAGCCTGGGCGAAGGAAAACTCCCGTTCCTCCGGGCTGGAAAATGCACCCATCCGCTGGATCGTCGATGACTGTGTGAAATTTGTTGAGCGTGAGATCCGCCGCGGCAACCATTACGACGGAATCATCATGGACCCGCCGTCCTACGGCCGCGGACCGAAAGGCGAGATCTGGAAGATCGAAACTTCGATTTACCCGTTCGTGCAGCTCTGTACGAAACTGTTATCGGACAACCCGCTCTTCTTCCTCATCAACTCCTACACCACCGGGCTGGCGCCGTCCGTCCTGACCTATATGCTCTCAACCGAAGTTGCCTCCACCCACGGCGGCACAGTGAAATCGGACGAGCTGGGACTTCCGGTTACCCGCACCGGACTGGTATTACCATGCGGTGCATCCGGACGCTGGGAATCTGGTAAATAACACTGGTATTCGGATGACATAGACACCCCATTTTTAAGTTTGATTCCTATTCATTCCAATCCCGGATATCTAACAGCCCCGGGACCAGTTCCCGCGCACTCGTCTCTAATATAATTCGCCCCTTCTCGGCGCTTGCACCAGACGGATCTCCTCCAATTCCAATCGGCGATCCGTCTTTTGTTTTCCAGTCCTCCGACACCCAGCCGATCGAAACCGGACCGTATGGCTTCAGGGCGCGGGTCTTCTCAAACGCCGTCGGCTCTCCCGCTTCCGAAAGTTCCAGCTTCACAAGACTCTCATCGACCGCCATTACCATCGATGTCTCCATCTCTCCACCGTGGAAATCCCAGATATTCCCCTTTGAAATCGTTGCTTTTACATCCGGATGACCAAATGCCCCCGATGAAAGGATAAACGGTGCAATCCCCAGCTCACTCCGAAGTTCCCGGCTTAAAACCTGCGCAATCGGCGCATTCCCACCATGGCATACCAAAAAAGCCAGCTTCTTAAAACCGTGATGCGCCAGGCTGACGCATATATCATATAAGAGATGATAGTAAGTGTCCGGCCGGACTGTGACCGAACCGCAGAAATTCTTATGCTCTGTACTTAAGCCCACCGGAATCACCGGAAACAGCAGCATCGGGAAGTCTTCTTCCCCCTCTGCCTCCAGTGCCTTTTTGATCTCCTGACTCATCGCCTCCGCGATAATATCATCCGTTCCCAGTGGTGCCTGATTGCCGTGCTGTTCCAGCGCCCCGAGCGGAATCAGGACAATCGTGTTCTCACGGTCCACCTGCTCCATTTCCCATCTTGTCAAATCTCTATAGTTACGTATCATAGTATCTCCTCCTCTTATAAAAACAGATATGTCTTTGCACGTTCCATCAAACAAAAAAGGATTGTCCGGGATTCTTCCCCCAGGCAGCTTTCCCAGCGGTTTCCCGACAATCCTTTCTATGAAATGGTTCTGCCGTTTCACAGCAAACAGCCAAATCCGTCAAACCATTCCTCTTATTTCATTTTATACTGCTTTCGGCACAATCTTCGCCGCACGCAGGCGTACAAACAAAAGCTGTCCAACGATATAGTTGAGTCCCACTTTCAATACGTTGAATGGGATCGTCGCCAGGATGATAAATCCATTCAGGTCTTTGATCGCCGGGTTGACCGACGCTACCATGCGGATCACTTCATCCAGCGGCAGGCTCATCGCTTTCGCATATAACGGAAGCGTAATGTTCGCATTGATAAAGCATGCACACGCGGTGCGGATCACGATACTGAGCAGAAGTGCTTCTACAGCTGCCTTACGGTTAGCGCCCAGCTTCTGATAGAGGAACCACAGCGGCCATACGAACAGGAACGCCGCAATCAGGTTGGCCAGCTCACCGACGTACATCGTGTTAGTTCCGACAGTAATCAGCTTGATTAACAGCTTGATGACTTCTACACAGATACCGGATACCGGTCCCATCAGAAACACGGCAATCACAGACGGTACATCACTGAAATCCACCTTATAAAACGGCGGCATCATCGGAACCGAAAATTCCAATGACATCAGCACGCCAGCAACCGCTGCCAGCATCGCCGTATAAATCAATTTTTGAATACTCCATTTTCCTGTCTTCATCTTAAATCTCCTTTCGGTTTTAAAACTCATTTCTCCGAAGGAGGAGTATGAATCAAGTGCCGGACTAGCTGCATTTGTAAAACTAAAAAATCCCAGGTTGTTCGGGACCTGGGATAATAAATCGCAACTTAGCCGATGTACACCAGCCTGCTTACGCTCAAGCGGTACACTCTCTGACTCCTGCCTCTTCTCTCATCCAGACTATACTGTCGGTTTCGGAATCTCACCGAATCGGCCGCCATCGCGGTTCGCGGACTATACCGCCGGTAGGGAATTTCGCCCTGCCCCGAAGAAATCATGGTAATTACTCCGTCTTCATACATATAAACATATGAATCTGCGGGGCAATTATCTCACCCGTTCATGGTATCATATACAAACAAGAATTTCAATATTTTTTTAACAATCTTTCTTTTCGTTTTTCCCATCGTTACTGTTCACGCATACGTGCCCAGTAACGGAATTTGCCGTGGCTTCGCATTTAAATACGGCAAATTCCTGCTGCCACCACGTTTTCTTACGGCACTTTCGGTTCCAAAAGTGCCTACCTGCGAACAGTAACTTCCCATCTACGGCATTGCCGCCCCGGCATCCAGCATACCTCCGGTTGCCACCTTGCCGGACAGACTCTCAAGCGGCCGCGCCGACTGCAGAATACGGTTTCTCACATCCATAAGCGACAGGGACGCATCGCAGGAGTACAGCATTGCCGCCGTTCCGGTCACCATCGGCGCCGCCATCGATGTGCCGCTCATGTAGGCATAGTCATTGCCCGTGATCGTGCTCAGGATATAATTGCCCGGCGCTGCCAGATCCACGCTTCTCACCCCGTAATTGGACGCACGGTCGAGCTGACCGTCAAAGCGCAGGTTTGCCACGGAAATGATATTGTCCAGTTCAAAGCTTGCCGGGTACATCGGCTGCTCATCGATGCTGTAGCCATTGCCGGAGGCGTCGCCGTTTCCAGCCGCTACAATAAACAGCATCCCCGAATCCTTGATCGCCTGATACAGCTCCTCGCTATATTTCATCGTGCCAAAGCTCAGATTGCAGATCGACGCGCCATTCGCCTGCGCATACCGGATCGCCTTAACCACGTTGCTGACGGTTCCGACACCGGACGATGTTCCAAGCGTCTTGATCACCATGATCTTCACATACGCCGGATCGCAGATTCCAACCGTTCCGACTCCATTTCTCGCCGCCGCGATCGTGCCCGCCGAGTGGGTACCATGATTGTCATCCGTCCCGGTAAATACCTGGGCATTATTATCATAGAAATTCCAGCCGTAAACGTCATCGATATAACCATTTCCGTCATTGTCAATGCCATCGCCCGGAATTTCCCCCGTATTCGTCCAGATCGAACCGCTAAGCTCCGGGTGAGTTATGTCAACCCCTGTATCAATCAGCGCCACAATCACCTGACGTTTTCCACTTTTCGCGTCATATTTCTTCCATGCCGGGACAATATTCATATCGATTCCTTCCAGAGAACGGACCGTTCCATCTGCTGAGAGCGCCGGGCTGCCGGTAATCGCCCCAATCGCTGCATCCACTGCCGCCGTATGGCTCGGCACCAGACGCAGTTCACCTGTATTTAAAAAAGCCCACTGATAGGAGGCATAGGAATCCGCATAGGGAACCGACTCCCGTGACGGACCCGCCGCATATGCCGGAAGCGCCGCGCTCCCTGCCATCATGGCAGCACACAGGGCGGCTGCCAGCCCTCTAAAAAGTTTCTTTTTCAACTTGCTTTATCCTCTTTCAATTCCGTTCTTACAGTTCGCGCGCTGCCGCAACCACAGTCTCCGCTTCCTTTGCCGGTTCTTTTCTGACATTCTGCCGTTTTACCGATTTTACCACTTTCCCAGCTTTTTTGCCATCCTTTTCGGATGCCGGACCGGAAATTGGCTTAAAGCCGCGAAATACCAGAATACTCCGCGGCGGAACCATATACTGGCGAAGCTCTTCCTGCGGCTCCTGCCCTGCCTCCAGGCTTTCTGGCGGACAGATTCCGTTATTGTCTGCGTCGTCTGTGTTGATGCACAGAGTCCACTGCATTCCCTTCGGAAGTTTCGGAAGATCAAATTCATGCGGCTCCCAGTGCATATTGTAGGCGACAAAGAAATAGTCATCGCTGGTGCCGTCCGCTCTTCGCCCGTACTCGCCGCAGTAGAGAATGCCGAGCTGGCGGCGGAAGTTTTCAAACTCCGGGCACCATGTTTTGACGCCGTGGTAGGAAACATCCGGGTGTCCGCAGACGAGGTAATCAATATTTTTCGGCTCCACCGGCAGATGGAACACTGGATGCGCTTTGCGGAACGCTATCATATATTTTACAAATTCGTAAATATCCCGGTTTGTCTCCAGCTGATGCCAGTTGAGCCAGGAAATCTCATTGTCCTGACAGTAAGCATTATTGTTGCCGTTCTGGGAATTGCCGAACTCATCGCCCGCTAAAAACATCGGCGTTCCCTGGCTCAGAAAGAGCAGCAAAAATGCGTTGCGGAGCTGTTTTTTCCGCATCTGCACAATCTTCTTTTTCCGCGTCGTGCCCTCGACGCCACAGTTCCACGTATAATTATAATCGCTTCCGTCCCGGTTATTCTCCCCGTTCGCTTCGTTGTGCTTCTGCTCACAGGAAACCATATCCATCATCGTAAAGCCATTTGTCGCCGCCATATAGTTGATCACGCCATACGCGTCCGGATTCCGGCGTGTCTGGTAAATGAGACGGCCGACCTGATCCTCATCGCCCTTTAATACCCGGCGCATATCGATCAAAAATCCTTCATTGTACTCGCCCAGATGCCAGCGGCGCTCCCGCAGCTTCGGTGCCGCTGCCGTTTTTGGCACACGCACGCCATCCCAGGAACCAGCTAATAGCTTCGTATCAGCTAACAGCGGATCCGACGCCAGCAGTTCGGCCGGCGCAAACCCGGACAGGTGCACGCCATCCACATGATACTCGTAAACCCAGAAACGAACCGCCTCCTGCGCCAGTGCCGCGCTCTCCTCGCCGGTAAAATAAAGCTCAACCAGCACTTCAATATCATTTTTATGAAATTCTTTCACCAGATCCTTAAATTCCCGCTCCGGTTCTTTCTCTTTCCCGGATGTGTACGAAGCTTTCGGCGCAAACAGGTATCCCGCCCCATAGCCCCAGTAATTGAGCCGTCCGGTCGGTGTCCCAGTCGCATACGGATTCCCGTCTGCCCCATCCTCCATCATCACTTCCTGAAATTCATTCGGCATCATTAATTCAACTGCTGTGATACCCAATTCCTTTAAATAGGGAATTTTCTCCGTCAGCGCACGGAACGTTCCCCGCTCCCCGGTGCCGGAAGAAGTATGACGGGTAAATCCGCGCACATGCAGCCGGTACAGGATCGTCTCATCATACGGATGTTTCAGCGGCTGATCCATTTCCCAGTCATACGTTTCTTCCGGGAAACGGCAGCGCACCGGACGGAGCGCCGCTTTTAGATCGCCCCAGCGCTCATGTCCTGTATAGATGCGCCCGCACGGATCCGGCAGCTCCCCCTGCTCAGTCTCGATCGTGTATTCCAGTCCCGAAAAATCATCGCCCGCAAGCTCCATCATCCAGAGATCCCCCACCCGTTCTTCCGGGGAAAATGGGATCCGAACACCCTGTTTTTTACCTGTCTCATAAATTGCCAGATGGCAGAATGTCCCCGGTGCCTCGACGCACAAGTGCATTCCCGTCTCTGTCCGCTTGATTCCCGGTGTAAAATCAGGGGTTCTTATCTTCTGTCTCACGATTTTTTCTGCTTTCACCTGTATCCCCTCCACGTTTTCATACGGCACTTTCGGTTCCAAAAGTGCCTATTTGTGAGCAGCCGCCTGCGCCTGTTACAGTCCACACATATGCAGACTGTAACAGGATTTTGCCGATGCTTCGCATTCCAAATCGGCAAAATCCGCCACCTCCACGTTTTCATACGGCACTTTCGGTTCCAAAAGTGCCTACTTGTGAGCAGCTGCCTGCGCTTCTATTTTTTCCGCCAGATCGTTCAGATACATCCAGCGGTCCATCTTTTCTTCCAAAAGAGCTTCTTTTTCCTCTTTTTCCTTTATGATGCCGTTCAGAGCCGTATAATCGCGGGCAGAGTCCTGCATCTGCTGCTCCAGATCCGCGATTGCCTCTTCCAGCGCCGCGATATCATCCTCGATCGTCTCCCACTCTTTCTGCTCCATATAGCTGAATTTGAGCTTTTTCTCGCGCTGGCGACCGCGGTTTTTATCCTTTGCCGTCTCCGCTGCATCTGACGTTCCCGCACCAGAAGCGCCTCCGGTCTTCTGGCCTCTGCCGTGTTCCTGACCGGATTCCTCCATCTCTGCCGCTATGCGTTCCCCGCAGGCTGCCTGATAGTCGGTATAGCCACCCTCATACTGACGAATCGCGCCGCCGCCCTCAAAGGCGAAGATCCGGCGCACTACGCGGTCAAGGAAATACCGGTCATGCGATACCGTAATCACGATCCCCTGGAAATGATCAAGATAATCCTCCAGAATCGTCAGCGTGCCGATATCCAGGTCGTTGGTCGGCTCGTCGAGCAGAAGGACGTTTGGCGCGCCCATCAGGATATGGAGCAGATAGAGTCTGCGCCGCTCGCCGCCCGATAGCTTGCCGATCAGCGTGTACTGCATATGGGACGGGAACAGGAACCGTTCCAACATCTGGGATGCCGATACCAGCCCGTCCGCCGTCCGCACGTACTCTGCCACATTTTTAATGTAGTCGATCACGCGCATCGACTGATCCATATCTTCGTTTTCCTGTGAAAAATAACCCATTTTTACGGTCTGGCCGATGATCGCCTCGCCCGAATCCGGTTTCACCCAGCCGGTAATCATCTTCATCAGCGTCGATTTGCCGCTGCCGTTCGGTCCGATGATGCCGATGCGGTCATCCTTCAAGAAGATATAGGAAAAATCATCGATCAGGAGGCGGTCACCATACGCCTTATGAAGATGGTGTGCCTCGACCGTGGTTCGTCCGAGACGGCTGGAAATCGAGCTCATCTCCACATTTCCATCTACTTTCGGCGCTTCCACCGCACTCAACGCCTCGAAGCGCTGAATACGCCCTTTCTGCTTCGTGCTGCGTGCCTGTGCGCCGCGTCGGATCCACGCCAGCTCCGTCCGCAGGATATTCTGGCGTTTCTGCTCCGAGCTCACCGCCATCGCCTCGCGCTCTGCCTTTAATTCCAGATAGCCCTCATAGCCGGACTGATAACTGTACAGCTTTCCCTTGTCCAGTTCGACGATGCGGTTCGTCACGTTATCAAGGAAATACCGGTCGTGCGTGATCATCAGAAGCGCGCCGCGGAATTTTTTCAGGTACTCTTCCAGCCAGTCCGCCATCGCACTGTCCAGATGGTTCGTCGGCTCGTCTAAAATCAACAGATCCGCCGTCGATAACAGCACCGCTGCGAGGGCAACGCGCTTTCTCTGTCCGCCCGAAAGTGTCTCCACCTTGGCACTATAATCGGTGATTCCAAGCTTATTCAGCATGGATTTCGCATCGCCCTCGAGATCCCAGGCGTGCTCATGCGCCATATTTTCCCGGATCACGCAGTCTAAGACGGTCCGTCCCGCTTCAAACTCCGGATTCTGAGGCAGATAACGGATATAGAGATTTCGTCCCTTTACTACCGTACCCTCATCCGGCTCTTCCAGACCGGCTACAATCTTTAGAAGAGTAGATTTTCCGGTTCCGTTGATGCCGATGAGACCAATCTTATCACCTTCACCGATGGAAAATGCCACGTCATCAAAAAGCAGCCGTTCCGTATATGATTTTTTCAGATGTTCTGCTGTCAGTAAATTCATGCCTCATCCCGATCCTTTATCTGTAATTCTACCGGGCAGTGATCCGAACCCAGTATCTCCGTATGAATCTGTGTGCCCGCCAGCCGGTCCTTCAGGCTCTTGGAAACACAGAAATAATCAATCCGCCACCCAGCATTCTTCTCGCGCGCCTTAAACCGGTACGACCACCAGGAATAAACGCCCTCTTTATCCGGGTAAAAATAGCGGTACGTGTCGATATATCCAGAGTCCAGAAGCTCCGTAAACTTGCTTCTCTCCTCATCCGTAAATCCGGCATTTTTCCGGTTCGTCTTTGGATTTTTCAGGTCAATCTCCGTGTGTGCCACATTCAGATCCCCACAGAAAATGACCGGCTTTTTCTCCTCCAGCTTCTTCAAAAACTGGCGGAAATCATCCTCCCACTGCATCCGGTACGGAAGTCTCGCCAACTCATTCTGGGAGTTCGGCGTATAGCAGGTCACCACATAATAATCCGGGTACTCCGCCGTAATGACGCGCCCTTCATGATCGTGCTCCTCAATACCCAGACCGTAGCTCACGCTAAGCGGCTCCTCCTTCGAAAACAACGCTGTTCCCGAATATCCCTTCTTCTCCGCATAGCTCCAATACTGATAATACCCCGGAAGCTCCAGATCAATCTGCCCTTCCTGCAGCTTGCTCTCCTGAATACAGAAAATATCCGCATCCAGCTCATGAAATACATCCAGAAATCCCTTTCCCACACACGCCCGCAAGCCGTTTACGTTCCAGGAAATCATTTTTTTCATTCTATCTCTCCTTTTTATCAAATAAGGTTTTTCCGATACATAAAAAGACAGCAGGCAGGTGGCAGACGCTCCGAAACTGGTCTGTGGATGCAGAGCAGTTTCGGGGCGGCTGCTGCCTGCCCCACCTCTCTCATTTTTATAAATCTACGTGTAAATCCTGATGTTTAATCCCATGTTTCTCCACATATCCCGTCAGCATCAGGGTCAGCGCGCCATCGCCCGTTACGTTGCAGGCAGTACCAAAACTGTCCTGAAGCGCAAAGATCGTCAGCATTAGCGCCGTTCCGGTCGCATCGAAACCGAGGACACCGGTGATCAGTCCCAGAGACGCCATAACCGTACCGCCCGGAACACCCGGTGCACCTACGGCAAATACACCTAAAAGAACACAGAACAGAACCATCGTCATCATATCCGGGAGGGCGCCGTACAAAATCTTGGATACCGTCATGACAAAGAATACCTCGGTCAGAACCGAACCGCACAGATGGATATTCGCAAACAGCGGAATACCGAAATCAACCATATCGTCACGAAGCGGCTCTGCCTTTTTGGCACAGCTGAGCGCCACTGCCAGGGTCGCCGCAGAAGACATCGTACCGACTGCCGTCAGATATGCCGGACCATAATGCTTGATAACGCCTCTCGGGTCACGGCCAGAGTAAATACCTGCCAGTGTATACAACAGCGCCATCCAGATATAGTGGCCTGCCATAACAATCAGGATAACCGAAATGAAGATCGGAGCCTGTTTTGTGATAGTTCCCTCATATGCCAGGGAACAGAACGTAAATGCGATGTAAACCGGAAGAATCGGAATGACAATCTTCTGTACAATCTCCAGAACGATCTTCTGGAACTCGTCTAAGAGTTTCGTTACCGTCACCGCCTTGGTCCAGGTCGCTGCCAGACCAATCATAACGGAAAATACCAGCGCACTCATGACGCCCATGATCGGCGGAATGTCCAGTTTAAAGACAACCTCCGGCAGGCTGCGCAGTCCATCGACTGCCGACTGAATCGACATATGCGGAATCAGCGTATATCCGGCTGCCATCGAAAACAGCGCCGCGCCAAGAGACGATGTATACGCCAGAATCAGCGCTACTCCAAGCAATCTGGAGGCATTCTTTCCAAGCTTCGTGATCGACGGGGCAATAAAGCCGATGACGATCAGCGGTACACAGAACGAAATAATCTGCCCAAAAATATAATTCAACGTCACAACGAGATTCATAAAACTTTCATTTGCTATAAGACCGGCAATAATACCGATCGCTACACCCAGCACCAGCCGAAACGGCAGGCTTTTCATCAACTTGCTCATACCCATTTTTCCTTCCTAATACCTATCTCTTCATTCTTACTCTTCCCAAAGTTTTTTCGGATACAGACCGCCGTCCTTCATCCCCTGGATCGCGTCTGTCACCATCTTCTTATCTTCCTTGTAGGTCACGCCGTACCAGCGGTCCACGCTCTTTAATACGGTCACCTCGGCTTTCCCCTCTTTCAGAAGTTCATCCACCACAAACGGGAGGAAATACTCACATTTGAGTGGATTTACCGACAGATTTTTCTCCAAAAATGGAACAAAACGCGCCTTTAACTCCTTTAAGATGCTGGAAGTAAAGCCCCAGAGGTTCATCGATACAAGCGTATCCTCCCCCAGCTGCTCCCAGGTTGCGCCGTCATCCTCGGTATATTCCGCCTGATCGCCGTGCTTCTCGATGCGCGTTCTCTCGTGGATATCTGCCAGATGTCCATCCGCATCCACCGTACAGACGCCGCGCGCCACATGCCCATTTTCCGTCAATGTGTTGTAGAGATGATAGGCAACCATCGCATACTGATATTTGTCATCATCACCGCAGGATGCCAGACGATCATAGATCGCCTTGAATGCCGATTTTCCATAGTAATCATCCGCGTTGATCACCGCAAACGGTCCGTCGATCACCTCGCTGCAGCAGAGAATCGCATGACCGGTTCCCCACGGTTTGACGCGTCCCTCTGGAACCTCAAATCCATCCGGAAGGCGGTCATTTTCCTGATACACATACTCCACCTGCACGTGCTTTTCCATGCGGTTTCCGATATGTTCCTTAAACTCTTTCTCAATCGATTTCTTGATAATAAATACGACCTTTTCGAATCCAGCCTCGACTGCGTCGAAGATCGAAAAATCGATGATCAGATCTCCTTCCCGATCGACCGGATCAATCTGCTTCAAGCCGCCGTACCGGCTGCCCATACCAGCCGCCATGATCACCAGAACTGGCTTCTGACTCATGAAAATTGTCCTCGCTTTCTGTTTCTTATCCACAATTCTGCCCGTTTTCATTCAAAGCAGAATTGCCTATTTCCTTTTATTTTAAACCAATTCGGGCAGACTGTAAACAGTAAAACAAAAACCCGGCTGCCGTTTTATTCCATAGAGCGGATATTCTTTTTTGTTTACATTTTTATAAATGTATTTTTTACTGTTTCTACACCAGTTAATTGTATCTTTTAGTTCTGCGCATACTTGTATGATAGATTGTTTTCACAAATATTTGATGTATGCGGGAGGTGCTTTAAATGATTGCTGCTGGTGACCGGCTCCGTGATTTACGGGAGGACAAAGGAAAAACGCAGGCGGAAATTTCCAGTCTGCTGGGTACAACTCAGCAAATCTATTCCCGCTATGAAACAAACCGGACGGATCTGCCTCTTCGGCATCTGATAAAACTGGCGGATTATTACCAGGTCAGCGCCGATTATATTCTCGGTCGAACCTCCTACCCGAAGAATCCGCCCGAAATGGCGAAACCATTTCTTAAAAATGTCACCTATGGAGAGGTCAATGGGCGTATCTCATCATTCCAGACTTCCACGAAAAAGCAGTTGATCGAATACATCAATTACCTGGTTTATCTGGAATCACGCCATAAGAAGGATTGATCACGCCAAAAACGGGACATTGACACCATAGATGTGCAAAAGACAGCTCCAGGCATCGCTCACATGCAGCGTCTGGGGCTGTCTTTTATCTTTCAGACTTTTGTCTAAATCACTTTGATTCCAGCTCTTAGTCGTCCTCTTCCTCACTATCCGTAACAGTAAATACCTGACGTTTTCTCGCCATCTCATCGTTTGCCAGATACTCATCGTAAGTAGTAATCTTATCGATCAGCTTGCCGTTTACGATTTCCATGATACGGTTTGCGGTCGTCTCAACGATCTGGTGGTCACGGGAGGAGAATAACAGCACGCCCGGGAACTTGATCATACCGTTGTTCAGAGCGGTAATGGACTCCATATCCAGATGGTCGGTCGGCTCGTCCAGAATCAGGACATTGGAACCGGAGATCATCATCTTAGAAAGCATGCAGCGCACCTTCTCACCGCCAGAAAGAACGCGGACCTTCTTCACGCCGTCCTCACCGGCAAACAGCATACGTCCTAAGAATCCGCGGACATAGGTCACGTCCTTAACCGGAGAGTACTGGGTCAGCCAGTCTACGATCGTGTCGTCGTTATCGAACTCTTTCGAATTGTCCTTCGGGAAATATGCCTGACTGGTGGTCAGACCCCATTTATAGGATCCCTCATCCGGCTCCATCTCGCCGGAAATAATCTTGAAGAGAACGGTCTTCGCCTGCTCGTTCGGTCCTACAAATGCTACCTTGTCCTCGCGTCCGAGAATGAAGGAAATATTATCAAGAACCTTCACACCATCGATAGTCTTAGACAGGTTCTCTACGCTTAATACCTCATTACCAATCTCACGTTCCGGACGGAAGTCGATATACGGGTACTTACGGCTGGACGGTTTGATCTCATCTAACTCAATCTTCTCCAGAGCACGTTTTCTGGAGGTTGCCTGCTTAGACTTGGAAGCATTGGCAGAAAATCGCTGGATGAACTCCTGCAGCTCCTTGATCTTCTCTTCCTTCTTCTTGTTGGCTTCCTTCATCTGCTTGATCATCAGCTGGCTGGACTCGTACCAGAAATCGTAGTTTCCGGCATAGAGCTGAATCTTGCCATAGTCGATATCTGCGATCTGGGTGCAGACTTTATTTAAGAAGTAACGGTCATGGGATACCACGATAACCGTATTCTCAAAGTTGATCAAGAACTCCTCGAGCCATGCGATCGCATCGAGATCCAAGTGGTTTGTCGGCTCGTCGAGAAGCAGGATGTCCGGGTTTCCGAACAGTGCCTGTGCCAGAAGAACTTTGACCTTCTGGGCACCGGTCAGATCTGCCATCTGTTTGTAGTGGAGATCCGTCTCGATTCCCAGACCATTTAAAAGGTTCGCCGCGTCGGACTCTGCCTCCCAGCCGTTCATCGTGGCGAACTCGCCCTCCAGCTCGGCAGCCTTGACGCCGTCCTCCTCGGAGAAGTCTTCCTTCATGTAGATGGCTTCCTTCTCTTTCATGATCTCGTAGAGTCTCGCATTTCCCATAATAACGGTATCAAGTACCGGATATGCGTCATATTTAAAGTGATCCTGCTGTAAGAATGAAAGTCTCTGTCCCGGTGTGATGATAACCTCACCATTGGTCGGTTCCAGCTGTCCGGACAGGATTCGTAAAAAGGTAGACTTTCCGGCACCGTTGGCACCGATGAGTCCGTAGCAGTTTCCCTCGATAAATTTAATGCTTACGTCCTCAAATAACGCCTTCTTTCCTACTCGCAGTGTTACATTGCTTGTACTAATCATGGCAATTTCCTTTCATACTGTTCAAATCGTTCATACTCCCCAGGTGCATCTTTGCCCCGGGCGGGTGCAATCCATGTATATTTTACAGGTTTTTCCCGAATTTGCAAGCATTTTACGGGTTTTTATTCCCATCCGCCAAAAACTAAAATCTTCCGAACGTATCCACCAGCCAGGACAAATAATCTGCCCGCTCATCCGTAAACTGCCCCGGAACCAGACGCCAGCGCCAGTTTTCCCCGAGGGTTCCCGGCGTATTCATGCGCGCCCAGTTATCAAGTTTCAACACATCCTGCATCTGGAAAATGGCAACGCTCGCGACTGAACCGTATGCCGCGCGGAACACGCGGTCTACCACCTCACTCTGGTGTGCTGCACCGAGGTAATCAGCAATGTACTGAAGTTCCCACCACTGACGTTTTTCCGGTTTAAAATACCCCGCCAGCGTCTCATTGTCGTGCGTTCCACCGTAGACTACGGAGTTCGGGTCATAGCAGTGCGGCAGATGCTCGTTGAAACGGTCGCCACTGAACGCAAACTCAATGATCTTCATGCCCGGATAGCCCGTCTCTGCCAGCAGATCCTTGACCTCCTGACAGAAGACACCCAGATCCTCCGCGATGATCTTCGTCTCGCCTGCCGCCTCGTCAAGTGCGTCGGTCAGCTTTTTGCCCGGACCTTTCTCCCACTCGCCGTCTTTCGCAGTCACAGCGCCATACGGGATTGCATAATACTGCACCACACCGATGAAATGGTCGATCCGCACCGCATCGTAGAGCTTCGCGGACGCTTTCATCCGGCTTCGCCACCAGGCGAAATCGGTTTGTTCCATTTTCTCCCAGTCGTAAAGCGGGTTGCCCCAGAGCTGTCCATCCTCTGAAAATGCATCCGGCGGCACACCCGATACCTTGAGCGGCGTCAGATTTTCCTCATCGAGCTGGAACAGCTCCGGGTGGCTCCAGACATCCGCGCTGTCGAGCGCCACGTAAATCGGAATATCGCCGACGATCCGAAGTTCTTTTTCTTTTGCATACTGTTTTAATTTTTTCCACTGTTCAAAAAACTTAAACTGTAAGAACTTCCAGTAATTTATTTCTTCTGCCAGCTCTTCGCGGCATGCCGAAAGCGCCTCCGGACGGCGGAACCGGATGTCCTCGTCCCAGTCCATCCAGCCTTTTCCTTCATATTTACCCTTGACTGCCATGTAGAGCGCATAGTCGTCCAACCATTCTTCATTTTCTTCCAGAAATGCCTGATATTTCACACTTTCCTTATGGCTGCTCCGCTCATACGCCTTGCGCAGAAGCGGAAAACGGTAATAATACAGCGCGTCATATTTGACCTGGTCCTGCTTGTCGCACCACCAGCAGGCGTCTATCTCATCCTGGGTCAGAAGTTTCTCGTCTTTCAGCGTATCCAGATCAATAAAATACGGATTTCCCGCAAATGCAGAGTAGGACTGGTACGGGCTGTCCCCATAGCAGGTCGGTCCCATCGGAAGCACCTGCCAGTACGTCTGGCGTCCGCGTTTTAACTGATCAATAAACTCATACGCCGCCCGTCCGAACGTACCGATTCCATACGGCGACGGCAGGCTGAAAATCGGCATCAGCACGCCTGCGCCGCGTTTTAACATTGTCTTCATCGCTTCGTTTCCTCCTATTCTGCCCGATATACTGTCTCACCGCTGCAGATGGTATAGTGAACCTTTCCATAGAGCTTCGCTCCCACAAACGGGGAGTTGGACGCCTTGGAATGGAATTTTTCTACGGTATATGGTGTCTGGTCGTCAAAAAGAACCAGATCCGCCGCGCCGCCCTCGCGGATGCGTCCCGCCTCCTTCATCCGGTACAGCTTCGCCGGATTCAGGCACATTTTCTCAAACAGAGTCAGATAATCAATGTGACCAGCTTTTACCAGCCTGGTAACCGCCAATGGCAGGGAGGTTTCCAGCCCGATGATGCCGCTCGGCGCCTCGGTCAGCGGTTTTGCCTTCTCCTCGGCGCTGTGCGGTGCATGATCCGTCGCAATCATATCAATCGTGCCGTCCTTGATTGCCTCAATCAACGCCTCGCGATCCGCAGCACTCCGCAGCGGCGGATTCATTTTCGCCAGTGTTCCGTACTCCAGAACCGCCGTCTCGTCCAGTGTAAAATGATGCGGTGTCACCTCCGCCCAGACATGCGCGCCCAGCTTTTTCGCCAGACCGACCATCTGCACCGCATTGCGGGAACTGATGTGCTGGATATCCACATCTGCGCCCGTGTGAAGCGCGATCATGCAGTCGCGCGCCACCATCGAATCCTCCGCCAGCGCCGGGGAACCGCCGATTCCCAGCTGCTCGGACACCGGACCGCGGTTGATGCCGTTGTTGAAAATAAACGCCGGATCCTCCTCATGGAAGCTGAGCGGCACATTGAGGCGTTTCGCCGTCTCCATCGCCTCTTTGACCAATTTTTCGCTCATCAGCGGGATTCCGTCATCCGTAAATCCGATCGCACCCGCCTCTTTGAGGGCGTCCATATCGGTCAGTTCTTTTCCCTGAAATCCCTTCGAGACTGCCGCGCAGGTTTCCACATGGATTCCCGTTTTCGCGCCCTTTTCCAGAATATACCGGACAATCTCCGGCGTGTCGGCAACCGGTTTCGTGTTTGCCATACAAACCACCGTCGTAAAGCCGCCCGCCTTCGCAGCCGCCGCGCCCGTCTCGATGTCCTCCTTGTAGGTCAGACCCGGATCGCGGAAATGCACGTGGACGTCCACCAGTCCCGGCGCAACGATCAGCCTTCTGCGTCCAGCACCTCGCATCTGCCGGGATGGACGGTGCGTCAGATGCCCCATCTGATTCTGCTTTTGTATCTTTTTTCACGATTTTCTGGATTTTCCCATTTTCAATCCACAAATCTGCCCTTCCGTCGAATCTGCTCTCCGGATCGATGACTCTGCCGTTTTTAATTATTTTTACCATTCTAACCCCTTTTTAACTCATATGTTAAAACGTAACTGTTCAGTACCTTCACAGTTACGTCAAAACATTTTTTCAGACAAACTCAGCCCTTAACTCCTCTTCGCCGGCACGATCTCCAGCCAGTATCCATCCGGATCGTTAATGAAATAAATACCCATCGCCGGATTTTCAAAACAGATGCATCCCATTTCCTTATGTTTGGCATGTGCCGCCTCCATGTCTTCCGTCTCAAATGCCAGATGGAACTCATTGTCGCCCAGGTTGTAGGAGTCCTTCTCCCAATCGCGCAGCCAGGTCAGCTCCAGCTGGTAGCCGGTCGTGGCGTCGCCCAGATAAACAAGGATAAAGCTTCCGTCTGCCGCCTCCTTGCGGCGTACCTCCTTAAGTCCCAGTGCTTCCTCATAAAATTTCAGTGACTTGTCCAGATCGATGACATTGAAATTGTTGTGTGCAAATGTAAATTTCATCGGATAAACTCCTCTCCTTCCTTGTGAATCTCTACAATCCGATCCCGCCAGCCTTCACTGGATGGATGTTCGATTAAATTTGGTATAATCGTATAATCTTCCCAGAAATGCATCGGGAAAATCCATTTTGTGTCCGCCTGCTCCATAAAACCGGCAGCGCCCAGATAAAACCACTGCCCCTGCCTCGGATCGACCGGGATAAATGCCAGATCCGCCGTGCGCCCGGAAAGCTTTTTCATCTCCTGTTTATAAGAAGCCGCCATATTCCGGTTCCATGCCATATCTTCGCCTTCCCACCACCAGTTATTTAAGTCACCGGCGTGATAAATCTCCTTTCCTTCGCAGGAGAGCCAGAAAGCGACGCCTTCGTCGGTGGAATGGAACGTCTCGACGATAAGGCTTTCTTCAGAAATATTCAGGCAAAATCTTTCTCCTGCCTTTACCAGCCGTATCCTGTCTTTATATCGTTTACGATATTCCTCCGGTATCTTTTTCCCAATCTCTTTTGAGAGAATATAAAAAACATTTTCCCGTTTCTCTCCCAGCTGAAAGATTACCGGAGCATAATGATCGGCATGGAAATGGCTCGCAAAGATAAAGAGGGGCTTCCCTGCCGGGAACTCCGGGAGAGTTCCCTTAAAATAATCAAACAGAATCACGGCATTTTCAAGCTCAACTGAAAACGAGCTGTGATGAATATATGTGATTTTCAAACGAATTAATTCCCTTCTATAATGAAAAAGAATGTGCCTTGGCACATTCTCGCGCCGAGCGCGGTCGCTTGCGACATGTTTCTGCTTCGCGCGAGTGCGCATCATTGGCACGTTAGTGCCTTTTTGTGTAATAGGAAATTTCAAGGAATTTCCTATTACACGAAACAACAGCCAGCCAAAAGTATCCCGCATACGATACTCGCAGCGCTTTCAGCCGGCTGTGCTCTCTTCGCAACCTTTAGTTTCTTTCTTGCTCTGTGCTTTTGCTAAGAATTTCTCATTTTTGATGATGAAACGCTCATGTGTGCCGCCGCCGATGGAACCTTTCGCGTCAAATGCCTCTACCTTAAATACGAGACGTCTGCCGTCTACTTCTACCAGCTCACTCTCGCACCAAACCTGCATGCCGACCGGGGTCGCTGCATTATGGGCAATTTCCAGCTTTGTACCAACGGTTCCCTCACCGTCGTTTAAGTACGGAGCCACGCTCATCCACGCGGTTTTCTCCATCAGTGCAACCATCGCCGGAGTTGCAAACACCGGTAACAGACCGCTCCCCACTGCTGCTGCGGAATTTTCATCCGTAACCATAACTTCCTGTCTTCCCTTGATACCAGCTTCTAACATATTGTCTGCCTCTCTTTCTTTTTTGCGCCAAAATCTGCGCTGTGTCAAATTTTTGTAACCGTCCCGTGCTTCCACAGCCGCCATCACTCTTTTAGCGGTATCCTTCTGTATTTCCCCGCCTTACAGCGGTTTGCCGCACTTTGGACAGTACGAAAAATCCTCATCCGTCTCAAATCCACAGGACGGACAGACCTTATGACGGTGTGATGCATCACTTCCCGTCCACGGATTTCCATTTCCATCCTGCCGAAGTGTCAGATCGCTTTCCGTGATCTCGACCTCCTCGCCCCGAAGCAGCCTCTTTCCCACCTCCGGATCCAGCTCATAGACCGCACCACAGCACGACATTTCTACGAAAAAGTGCCGGTTCCATTTAAAAATCGGGATAAAAAAGAAACTAAAATACATATAGGTCATGTACACCTGATACCGCCCATAAGCGCCGCAGCGCCCGCAGATCACTGTTTTCAGGTACTCCAGCGGCTTTACGCCGGAACTGATGCCACCGATAAAAAACATCCGTCTCCCCTCCTGCCATAGAACAAAGAATGTGCCCTGGCACATTCTCGCGCCGAGCGCGGTCGCTTGCGACATGATTCCTCTTCGCGCGAGTGCGCACATATATACATCATACCTAAGTAGCGCGTCTTTCGCAAGATTTTTTTACGCTCTGATGCAATTCTGATGCAATTCTCTTTCTGATAAAAGGTAACCGTTTGCAGTCAAAGGTCTTCTATGCTATGATACGTCTCATAAGAATTACATGATTTGATACTTTATGATTCAAGGTTTTATAACTTGATATTCCATTGATATAAGCAAAAAATATTTAAAAAAAAGAGGATGCCCTGCCATGAACACACATACAACAAACCTGCCTGCAATCGAAAAGCACAATTTTCCCAACTCCCACATCATCTCCTGCCTGAACCTGAACCTCGCCCAGATCGCCGCCTCCGGTCAATGTTTCCGTATGCTTCCGGTTCCGGAAAAACCGGGGATCTGGTCACTCATCAGCGGGACGCACTATCTGGAAATTTCCGGGACGCCGGACGGTTTCTTCTTCGACTGCCCGGACGAAGCGCTTCCTTTCTGGAAACAATACTTCGATCTCGGCACCGATTACGGCTCTTTCATCGCCTCCATCCGCGCAGACGATGCCTACCTCGCGGCGGCGGCAGACGCCGGTTCCGGCATCCGGATTCTCCGTCAGGATCTCTGGGAAATGATGATCACCTTCCTGATCTCCCAGCAGAAAACCATCCCAAAGATCCGCGAAGCCGTCGAAGCTCTGGCAAAAAAATACGGTGCGAAGAGAACCGCCGCCCTGTCCGACGGTTCCATCCGCACCTACTATTCTTTTCCCTCGCCCGAAGAACTGGCATCTGCCAGCCTGGACGACCTATTAACCTTAAAACTCGGCTACCGCGCCAAATACATCCACCGCCTCATCCAGGATGTCCTCGCCGGAACCGTATCCTTAGAATCCCTCGCAGCCCTGCCGCCGGACGAAGCCATGACTGCACTTACCAGCCTCTATGGCATCGGTCCCAAGGTCGCCAACTGCGTCTGCCTCTTCGGACTCCACCACATCGACGCCTTCCCCGTCGATACCTGGATTGAACAGATCCTGACCAAAGAATACCTTCCCAAACACCCCATCCGCTACCGACGCCTTCCAAAAAGCCGCCTGTACACTACTATTATCCAGGATTTTTTTGGAAGCTATAAAGGATACGCAGGGGTAATGCAGCAGTATATCTTTTATTATGAGCGCAGCATCCGAAACGGAAAATCCTAAAGATTCAGCAGCGCCAACGCCACCAAAATAATCCCGCATCCCCCAATCTGTCTCCGGCTGATTGGATCCCCGAGTACCAGCACGCTCACAAAACTGACCACCAGGATCGTGCCGACACTAAAGCTCGGATACACGATAAACGCCGGCAGTCTCGACACACTCGCCAGCAGCAGCGAGGTTGAAAAATAGTTTGGAAATCCGACTGCCACACCACTCAAAAAGTCCATCTTTCCAATCTTGCGGCGGGTTCTCTGCTGCTCGAGAAATGCCAGAACCACAGTCAGAACCAGTGCGGTCAGGAACGTATAGAACAGAAACAGCGCATCAAACCGTCTCTCGCCGATCCTCTCCGTTACCTTGGACATCCCGTCTGCCATACCGCTGACGACAAATAAAACGAGCAGAAGTCCCGCCGAACCCATCCTCCGTCTGCGTCCGCAGCCGCGGTCCCCCTCGCTGTTGATGACCCAGATCGCCACAATAACCAGCACGATCCCCACCAGCTGGAACAGCGTTGGGATCTCACCTAAAAACAGGATACTCGCCGTGACCGGAATCACGATACCAAGCTTCGCAAATGCCGACGACAGAACTGCCCCATTTTCACGGATGCATTTCTGCATTAGAACCAGATTTCCTGTAAACAAAAATCCATTCACGATTCCCGTAAGAACCGCCGTCCGGCTGCCTGCCGCAAAGATATTTTTATCTGGAAGCAGAACAAACGCCACCACCAGGCAGGTCACATAATTTCCAACCAAAATCCCATACCGGTTATCGCTGAACGTCTCACTGATCCGCAGCGCCAGCGCCAGGGACGCGCTGAAAAGAATCGCAAAAATCAGATAAATCATACCTACTTATAAGAGATCGCCGGTCTCCCGGAATTTCCGGTAATGATGCGTTCTCTTTGCCTCCTCCAGTTTTTTTAGCATGGCCGGAATATCCCCGTTTAAGGTTCCCGCCAGAATCACGTAGTTCGACGCATGGTTCGTCCGGAATACTGTGCCCGGAGAATCCACATTTTTCAGGAAAATTTCCATTTCATCCACAATTTCATCCGGAGTTATCCGCTGGAACCGCCCTTCCACGACATCTGCATACATCGGCGTGCCCTCGTACAGGCGCAGCGTCAGGAAGGATGCGTACTCCGGGTTCATCGCCGTGATGAGCTTCGCACAGGACAAGGCATGTTCCTCCACCTTGCTGCGTCCGCCAAGCCCCGAAATCAGCGTCACTGAGGTCGCGATGCCGCAGCGTTTCAGCTTCTGCCCTGCCTCAATGGTCTGTTCCGCCGTCACACCTTTATTGATATATTTTAAAATCTCATTATCGCCGGATTCCGCACCCACATAGACGATTCCGAGTCCCGCCTCGCGCAGGCGGATCAGCTCTTCTTCCGATTTCCGCAAAATATCCTGTGCCGTTCCGTAGGAAGCCACCCGCTTCACGCCCGGATACAGGCGGTGGATCGCATCCAAAATCACCAGAAGATCCTCTGTTTTCATAACCAGCGCATCGCCGTCCGCCAAAAATACCTTCTCGATATACGGCGCATACGGATTGTGTGAAACCTCCGTCAAATCTGCCAGAATCTCCGCCAGGCTCCGGATCCGGAACTTCTTTTCTTTATACATATTGCAAAAGCCGCAGGTGTTGTGTGCACATCCGATCGTCACCTGAATGATCAGGCTGCGCGCCTCACTCGGCGGTCTGTATACAATTCCCTCGTAGTCCATATGATTCCTCCTTTTTCTGTATCTCCTCTGCCGGACTGCCCGCATCTGCTCCGACAGTTTCCTCTTTTTCTGCATTCTCCGGGTTTTCTATCGTCTCCCCCGGCAGCGGGAAATCCACACCCGCTTTCAGCTCCAGCACCGTGTTGTTCGTCCGGGCATCGTGCAGGATCGCCTGCAGCCTTGCCAGCCAGAAATCATTGCCGCTGTAACGGATCCAGTACTGATATGCCTCGCTTTTTCTGATCTTTGCCACATCAATCTTCGTGCCCGAACAATAATCACGGTTCATATCGGCATAGAGCCTTGCCATCTCTTCTTTGATATCCTTTGATGCCGACTGCAACGCCTTAAACGTCTGTTCCGAAATCACATCTACCAGAAACTGATCCGCATAAGCATCAAAATTGAGAAGATTCTCGTCTTCTTCCCCGTAGCGCTGCGCCCAGCCTGCTATGTCTACCTTTTTTGTATGGTAAGACAGGCTGCCATCCGCCTGCCAGTTTAGGATACTGTACTGGCACGGCGCCATCGGAAGCGGAGAAGTCACTATCTCCCGGATTCCATATCCGCCCGGTGTGTTCAGATTTGACGTATGCTTCTTGATTCTCTGCAAATGCAGATGCCCGCTCAAATACACCGGAACTCCATATGCTTCCAGAAGCGCGGTCACTTCTTTCGTATTTTCAATCGTGCATTCCTCCGGATAGAGTGTACTCTCATCCAGCAGATTGTGGTGTGAAACCGGAATGACCGTCACACCCTGTTTTTTCGCCTCCTCCAGCTGTGTTTTCATCCACGCAACCGTCTCTTCGCTTAGCTTTCCGCCCGTCTCATGGACCGGTTCACACATGCAGCTGTCCAGCATCATCAGCCAATATTTTTCATCCAGGCGGTAAACATAACTCAGCGAATCCGAAGCCCGGGACACCGCCTGATCATAGCCAAACTTATGGTAAATCTGGTAAAACTCTTCCGAACTTGTTCCCTCTGCCGGAGATACCTGATCATCAAAATACGTTGCCGCCCACGGGTGGTTAATATCATGGTTGCCCGGAATCACCAGCACCGGAATTCCCGCTGCCTGCACCCGCTCTAGCTTCTCTGCAAGCGCTTCATGGTTTGCTTTCTCACCATTCTGGGAGAGATCTCCGCTCAAAACCAGTGCCGATGGATGCGCCGTCCGCACCTCCTCCAGAAATGCCTCCGTGATCTCATCCAGATACGGCACGAGCGTCCCATCATTTCCCATCGTATAGGTATCAAACGCAGACTGGAAATCTGTCATCTGCGGGGACTGATAGTGAAGATCCGTCGCCAGCCAGATAGTCGGCGGCATATAAACTGTCTCTTCCTGTGCCTTCTGGGGCTCTTTTTTTCTTTTATACAGCTGTTTCCGGGAAGTCCGGCGCTTTAAAGCTGTTTCTCCATCCGAAGCGTTCTCATCTGCATCATCCTGTATCACTTCCCCGGCGGATGATTCATCCTCCTCCTGATTCCCGGCGGCTCCATTTTTTTCATTCTCCGCCACATCGCCGCCATCTGTCTCAGCTTCCGAAGCTTCCGTCCCGGATGCATGCTTTTTCCCTGCATCCGGCACCAGCCATACAACCAGAAAAAGTGCGAGGACCAGCAGCAGAAGCTGTGCCCCCCGCACCAGAATTGATATCTGTCTTAACTGTTTCATGCCTGCTCCGGTTTCGGCGCATTGCTCTTACCTGTCAGAGTTTCCACACGCAGGCAGAGGACGGTGGTTCTCGCCGCTACCTCCGGAGCAAACTCATACGGTCCGCCCTCCGGGTCATACTGCTGCATGATCCTTGTCAGTGCCTCTCCTTTCTCCCCAGGATCAGCCACACGGGATAACCGTCCAGTGCCGCAGACACTCTCATAAATCATCGTGCTTCTGCATGCCGGTTCCAGAATCTTTATCTCTTTTTCATTCTGCACACAGAATGCCACCCGGTTGTCGCGCTCCATATGCTCAATCTTCGTTCCCACCGGAGCGCCATGGAAATACAGCACCGGCGTCTCCTGGTCTTCGTTCCACACAAAACCATAATTTAACGGGATCACATACGGGTATTCATCCCCGGAAAAGGCGAGACTACACACCCGGCAGTGTTCCAAAATGGCTTTCTGCCCGTCTTTCGACTCAATCGCACGTTCTCCTCTTCGCATTATTTATCCCCCTTCTTATCCGAACCTTTCTTCTCCTGATTCTCTTTCTCCCGTTGCTCCCGTACCTTCTGGAACGCCTCGTCGCCGACTGCCACGCGGATAAACTCCTCCATCGCCTTCGTGAGGTACTTATTTCTCTTCTTGTACAAATAAACGTAACGGACCGCCAGCTCTTCATTCATCTTGTAAAAGCACAGCGGCACTTCATATGGAAGATTGACGATCAGGCCATCCGGGATGAAGGTCGCGCCCACGCCCCGTCCTGCCATGTTGAACGCAGAGACAACCTGGTCCGGTTTCATGATAATATTCGGCGAATAATTCTGGCGGCTGCACATCTTCATGCTGCGCTTGTAAATACTGTTTTCCTCTTTGACGAAGATAAACGGAGTACTCTTTAAGAGCGGCAGCGGCAGTACCGGGAACTCCGCCTGACTGTGGCGTCCTGCCCGGATATCTTCCGCGGTAAGCTGATACTGGGTCAGCTCCTCATTGATCGGAAAACTCTTCGGAACAGCCAGAATAATTCTCTCCGTGCTATAATAATACTTTTCATAATTTTTGTCATCCAGTTCCGAGTTATCGATCAGAAGATCCAGTTCCTCGGCAACCAGCTTATCGGTCAGCTGTGTGGTCGTGCCCTCCTGCAGATCAATCTTGATCTGCGGATACCGATGGGAAAACTCGCTCAACACGCCCGGAAGTACAAACGAGGTAAAAAAGATCGTTCCGCCAACCGACAGCTTGCCCGCCAGAAGCCCATTTAAGTTATTCAGTTGATTGAGCGTGTTCTGTTCCAGCGCAAACAGCTTTTCGATCGCGTCGATATAAACTTCACCGCCCGGCGTCAGTCCGATCGGAGAGGTGCTCCGGTCAAAAATCGGAGTTCCTATCTTTTTCTCCACCTTCTTGATCGCCGTGCTTAACGCCGGCTGCGTAATATACAGTTTCTGCGCCGCCTTCGAAAAACTCTTTTCCTCGTAGACCGCGTATACATACTCTTTTCCGTCGAACATGTTTCCTCCTATGTACCCTGCTTTTTCTCATCGCTGCATCCTGCGGGATATTTCATCCCGAAACTTCCCGCCCGTGAACATTCTCATTCTGTTCCATTCTTTCCCCTTTATCTACAGGGTTTCCGGCACTTTTGTCCACTTGTGATTCTATAACAAAAAATTTATAATAATTATCTTCTTATTTATATTTGATTATATACGATGAATGATATATAATCAAGTTAAAGATAAGGAACAAGAGAAAATAATTCATCTTCTTATCTTTCTGGCATAGCCAACCACCCCGATTTTCCCCAAAATCGGTTCCCATATATTGATTATTCCTCATGAGCACGCACTGCAGAACCCTCGTTCCCCAACCAACCCGCAGTTGCGTGCTTATTTGTATGTAATTTTTACCCCGTCCAGCTCAGTTTCTATCAGCTCGTCCCCATCATATGACAATTTCAATGAAAAAAACGTATCCCTTTCAATCAGAAGCTTCAAAAAGATCCGATCGCCGTCCCAGAGCCGCAGAGCCGATACATCCTTTTTCGCCACCCAGGCAAGCTCGCCCTCGTCACATTCGCGAAGCGTTCCCTCAAATCCATCCGCCGTGTACAGGCACATATATTCCGTCGGCCAGCCTTTCGCGATAAACGTCACGATTCCGCGGAAGCGCCAGGAAGTCAGAGTCAGCCCTGTCTCCTCCTTCACTTCGCGCAGCAGGCAGTTCTCCGGGCTTTCATTCTCCTCAAAATGTCCGCCGACGCCAATCCATTTTCCTTCATTCACATCCTGTTTCTTCTTAATGCGGTGCAGCATCAGATATGAATCGTCTTTTTCAATGTAGCAGAGCGTTGTCAGCGGCGAACGCTGTTTTTTTGTCTCTCCCATGCCTCCTGGTACCTCCATTTTTATTTAATGTACGCTCGGAATCTTCAGATGCCCGTAGTCCTTCGCCTCGTCCTCCAGGATATTCTGCAGAAAATCGCTCAGTTCGCTGACATAGCCGATCTTGTTCCAATCTTCCAGCACTGGATTTTCCTTTGCGGCTTCCTCGATCTGATACATCCGTCCTTCATAATAATTCACGCACAGATCCGCGTAGTACGAAGCCATTTCCTGTTTCTTCTCGTCCGTAAAAAATGCATGGCGATCCTCGATATGGCGATTCAGATCCCGAATTGCATCGCGGATTGCCGCCCGACGCAGGATCGACTCCGAATAAGCCGTAAAATCTGCCAGATCTCGGTTGTGGTACGAGTGGCGTATCGCCCAGCCGTCCACATCGACAGGTTTCGCATCATACTGGTAGGTCCCGTCGTTCCAGATGCGGACAATCCCGTAATGGCACGGAGCCATCACCATGGAACCCGTCACAACCTCATAGATGCCCGTGTCCTCGTCTTCCTTATAATGCTGGATATGCAGATGTCCGCTCAAGTGCAGGCGCACGCCATGATCCGACAGCATCCGCACCAGTTCCTCGTTGTGCTCGATCGTACAGTTGTCATAAAAGGTCCGGCTCACTCCGCTCTCATCCAGCAGGTTATGATGGCTGACGGATATCACGCGGGCGCTTCCCGCTCCGCCTCTTCCAGAATCGGCTCCATCCACTCATACGTTTCCCGGCGGATCATGCCGCCGACCTCATTTTTCGGTTCATACTGACAGGAATCCAGCATCAGCACCCAGTTTGCACTGTCTATCTTATAAAGATAACTCAGCGATGCCGGATCCCGGCTGTCCGCCGCTACATAGCCAAAATCAGCATAGATATCCCGGAACTCGTCCGCTGTGATGGACTCCACCTTTTCCGCTCCATCCGCCGTATAGCGGCGGGCATCCGGGTTATTGATATCGTGGTTTCCCGGTATAACCGCGACCTCAATTCCCGCCTCGCTGAGTCCTTCCAGAAGTTCTGCCAGTTCCTCATGGCTCGCTTTCTCTCCGTCCAGCGTCAGATCTCCGCTCAGAATCAGGAGGTCTGGATCTTCCTTCTTCATATCATCGAGAAAGGCGTCCATGACCTCCCAGCCGTACTCCAGCACGCGCCCGTCTCCGCCCCTCGCCATTCCGACAAAGGAATCACAGCGGTTTCCTGCCAGTTTCTCGGCAAAATAGTGCATATCCGTTGCCACCACGATCTTCTTTTCCACGAAATGGTCCTCGGTTTCCTCTTCCCCGCTTTCTTCGTCTTCGGCAGCCTCATGGCTCTCCTGTGTCTCCTCTGTCTCAGCTGTCTCAGTCTCCGACTCCTGTGTGGCACCCGGACTTTCCGTTTCCGCCTTGCTGGAAACCTCCGTCGCGTCTGCCTCCTTCGATAGAACGAACAGCCGCCAAGCAGCGCTGCCAGAAGGACTGTTGCCATCACTATACATCCTTTGTTTCTTCTACTTTTTCTCACTGTACCTATCCGCTCCTGTTTTCTCTCTATCTTTCAATTTCTGTAACTGTTCAGTACCTTCACAGTCACGCGCAAAAATCCATTAAAAATTGCCTACGGCAATGGGATTTTTGCCTGCTGGCCCATGTTTTCGTACGGTCAGCACAGTAAATGTGCAGACCTACTGAACAGTTACCAATTTCTACTGCTGTTTCTTGCCTTTACCGCTATTGTTTGTACCAATTCTCCGTACATAATCTGCCCCGGCGCGATATATCTACGTCTCGTCATCCACCGGAAGCTCCGTCCGTCCCAGCGCTGCCATCGCCTCTTTTTCCTTTTTGGTCAGTTTCTTGAGCGCTGCCTCCCGGCGCATCGCCTCGCTGCGCGTCGCATATTCTTCATAGTATGCCAGCACTACCGGACGGCGGGTTTTCGTGTATTTTGCACCTTTCCCGGCATTGTGTGCCGCCACCCGCGCTGCCAGATGGTTCGTCCACCCGCAGTACAAGGTTCCGTCCGCGCAGCGCAAAAGATATGTATAATTCATGCCTCATCCTGCCTTTATGGTTCGCACTCCCGACAAAAATTTCTCAGTACACAGGAAAACGCATCCGGATGCCCTATGTAAACGGCGCCGCGCCTTGCAATGCACGGGCACCGCCCGGTTCGGGAAACTCCTTCCCCGGATCTATCATCAAGCACCGGCCGGATGCGTTTTCCTGGCTTACAAGGCGAAAATCCTTTGTCAAAGTCAAATCTGCATGGATTTTTGCTTGTAACTGTGAAGATATTGAACCGTTACAATAATAGTATATAAAGTTTTCCCCCAAATGCAACCATTCCGGCTGGATTTTTTGTTACTGTACACGCATACGTGTCCAGTAACGAAATTTGCCGTGGCTTCGAATTTCAATACGGCAAATTCCTGCTGCCACCACGTTTTCTTACGGCACTTTCGGTCCCAAAAGTGCCCACCCGTGAACAGAAACGATTTTTTCTCTCTAAAATTCCTACCTATGAACAGTTACCCGCCGTTACCTCTTTGATCAGAAGCAGCCGCGCCCCTGCACCGGCTTCCTCCCCGTCGATTTCATTCATTTCCCGCACCTGATCCACCGTCGTGTGGAATTTTTTTGCAATTTTCCACAGAGAATCCCCCGGCTGCACAATATAACCCACAATCCCTGGCTGCTGCTCCCAGCGCTTTAAATCGAACGGCTGTGTCTGCACGGATGTAACCACCGCTTCCTGCATCGGCTGGAATACAAGCAGTTCCACCGTGAGCTGCGCCTTGACCTCCGCCTCACCGCCACCCAGCATCACCGCGCCGAGCTGTTCCAGCCCCAGATTCAACTGCCAGACGCAGTCTTCCCGGATCCCCTCCGCCTCGACCGTGCCGGAAAATGGCAGAACCTCAGAAATTGCCCCGACCGGCGCCGCGTCATCATCCGTCAGATACAGGAGACTGACTTCCAGCACTCCCTCGATCGCCAGACCGTTTTCTGACGGGCGGCTCTCATCCAGCCGGACAATCCCACTGCTGTGGCAAATCTGCAGAATTCGATCCGGTTTCTGAAAAGAAACGCTTCCGCCCACCCGCATTTTGCAGCTGTTGCGCGTCAAAAGCCGGTCAAAGCACACCTCCCCCTGCTCGCTCACGACCTCGCAGCCGGTCGAATAGAGATCGCTTAAAAGTTCCACTGATTCTTCTTTATAAAGTCGGATGTCCAGCTCCAGCACCGCCTCCACTTCCACTTCGCGCATCTCCCCATCGCTGTCCGGCTTTTTGTCCGCCTCTGCATGAAGAATCCGGACCCCGACCGCCGGGATCATCTCCTCCACCGCCTCCGAGAGTTCCACTTCACCGGAAAACGGAATACTCTCCTCCAACCACTGAACCGGCGTGTGCTCGCCCTCGCCGCTGTAAATCAGGAACACCGACAATTCACCGTCCAGATGCAGTTTTCCATCCAACGGGCGCACCGAAACATCCCGAAGACGCATCTCCTGCCAGAGAATCGTCTCAATATTCGGCTTATTTGCCGATACGCTTACTTCCTCCCGGACCCGGTAGATATCTTTGCGCCGCACTGCAAGCGTCGCTGCCGGAACGCTTCTCTTCAGGACTTGCAGCCCCGCATCGTCCGTCTCGACGTCCGCGGCAGCCTGCGCATCGACGCGGCTTTCCGCCCGCACCGTAAGCGTCAGCACCGCTTTGGCGCTCAGCTTGCGCGAATGAATCATGGTAATATTCAAATCTTCGATATTCCATACGATCTGCGTATAGTCGCGCTCCGAAAGCTCCGGCACATTGACCGTTTCCTCAAATGGAATCTCCCCGCCCATCGCCTGCAGCCCGCCCGACTCCCGGCGGTACAGCACCCGGAACACAAGCTTTCCCCGGATCAGCACCTTTTCTCCCTGAATCCGTGAATTTTCTATCTGAACTTCCCCGTCTGACAGCAGTATCTGCACCGCATCATCCAGCGCATCCGGCACAATAAAATCATCATCCAGCGTCAGCTGCGACACCGCCGTCCCCCTCTGCCGATTCATATGTATCTCTTTTTTGATCAGCTCTATCATAAAAAACGCCCCTTTCCAAACCGCACGCATTTCTCTCAAAGAAATTTATGCAGCCGAAAGGGGCGTTATGAATAATTTTGTGTCAGGCTTTCTCCTGTCCTGCCCGCACTGCCTCCAGTTCCTTCCGCAGGTTTGCCGACTCTTCTCTAAGTTCCTGAAGCTCTTTCCGGAGCGCGTCGATCTGCTCTAAAATACGCTGATCGTCCTCGCCGATGATCATCTTCTGCTTCTTCGGCAGCGCCACGCCGTCCTTCTTGACCGGACGCGCCGGAATGCCGACAGCCGTGGTATTTTCCTCGAGCGGGCGGAGCAGAACCGCATTTGCCGCTACGGAACAGTTATCACCGACCTCGAAAGAACCGAGAATCTTTGCGCCGGAACCGACCGTCACATTATTTCCCAGCGTCGGATGACGTTTACCCTTCTGTGTTCCGACACCGCCCAGCGTCACACCCTGGTAAATCGTACAGTTGTCGCCGACCACCGCCGTCTCACCGATGACAACGCCGCAGCCGTGGTCGATCAGAATACCGTGTCCGAGCTGTGCACCCGGATGAATCTCAATCAATGTAAAGAAACGTGCCACCTGTGAAATCAGGCGCGCAATGAAAAACATATGGTGCTCATAAAACCAGTGCGCCACCCGGTGCCATATCAGTGCATGTACGCCCTGATATAAAAGTAGTACCTCCAATGCATTTCTCGCAGCCGGATCTCGCTCCTGAACCGCTTTTACATCCATCCAAATATCTTTTAAAATCATGTTTCTTCCCCTTTTACTGAACTGAATGACCTTTCCGTTTCCGCAAAATCTCAGAACCTATCATCCTTCTCTTCTCCGACAGCCATTCTTTCTGACTGGCTGCTGCAGTTTCTCATTGTCATCCTATGTTGTTTTTATGCTGCCGTTCATATATTTTGTAAACTACAACACCCTGCGATCCCGCCAAATACCTTGCCGCAGAGACGCACATATTCCTGATATTCCGGTGTCTCATTCAAGTCCTTTAAAAGGTCTATCATCGACGTGTAATACCACGCCTGTTTCTCTCTGTCCTTCATATTAAACCGCTGCCAGAGCTCCTCCCCGACCAACAGATAGTCACGCGCCATGCTGCGGATATTGCTCAGCTTGTCCGCCATCGTCAGGATCTTCTCCGCCGGACTCGCTGTTTTCAGATGTTCCAGCGTGTGCCCCTTGCGCTCAATCCAGGTTTTGGACTTATCCTCGCTCTCCGCCAAGACCAGATCTGCAACCCGGGTGCCAAACTCCTGTTTCAAATCCTCGTAGGTCACACCCGTGTCCTCGATCGTATCATGCAGAAGTGCCGCTGCCAGTATCTCCTCATCGTTCGTCAGCATCGACGCAATCAGCGCCGTCTCCAGCGGATGAACGATATACGGAATTCTGGTTCCCTTCCGATGTGCGCCCTTATGCGCCTGTTCTGCGAATTTTGCCGCTCTGTCAATCATGGTTGTTCCTCTGTCTATATTGCTTATACTGTTTAAACGATTGCTACTGTTTCAAATGTACATCCATCTTGTTGTATGGAATTTCGATGCCCGCCTCGTCAAATGACAGCTTGATCCGTTCCAGAATGTCCCATCTCGTCTGCCAGTAATCGGACGTCTCTACCCAGCCCCGGATACCAAGAACCACGCTGCTGTCGCCCAGGCTGTCCACAAATACCTTGATGTCCTCGTCCTTCTTCACCATCGGATGTTCCCTGTAAACGCGCTCTAACACTGCCTTTGCCGTCCGGATATCTGCCTCATAGGCGATACCGACCTTGAGTTCCAGCATCCGCTTGTCCATCGCCGTCACGTTGGTCACGGTTGAGTTTGAAAGGGTGCCATTCGGGATGGTAATTGCTTTATTATCGGTTGTCAGGATAGTCGTGTAAACCAGCCCGACCATCGAAACCCTTCCCTCCCCGGACGGGGAAATGATATAATCCCCCACCCGGAACGGTTTCATAATTAAAATCAAGAGTCCGCCCGCAAAGTTTCCAAGACTCTGCTGGAGCGCCAAACTCAGCGCAAGACCTGCCGCGCCAAGAACCGCCACAATCGAGGCGCTGTCCATGCCAAGCTGCCCTGCAATCATAAAAAGCAGGAATACATTCATCACAAACTGGGTCAGCGCCCGCAGGAAACGAGTCACCCCCACATCCATACCGGCATGCTCCATCGAGCGGGACAGCATCTTCTCGATCATCGAAATGACCTTACGTCCAATCAGGAAAATGATGAGCGCCACCAGTACCTTCTGTCCCAATGCCATAAGCCCCGGGCCAATCCGGTGCATGATCGCAGCCATCGTATCCACGTTCAAATTTGCCGGATCCGATAGTGACTCTGCTACCGCCGCGATCTCCTCGCCTGTCAGCTCTGCCGCTGTTGCCATCTATTTCATTCCTTCCTGTACTTACTCTTTTCCCACCTTTTTATCCAGACCTTCTTCCAATCCCGCCTGTCGTCTCGCAATCGAGGACAGACTGATAATCTTGGAGGAAAGCCCCGCCTTCGCCTCTGCCAGCTTATCTGAAATACCCGCCAGGCGTTCTGCTGCCGCAGCAGCTGTCCCCCCGGCTTTTCCATTGAATGCCGCCGCTGCATCCGCCATCATGCTCTGGAGATCGGTTTCAGCCTTTTCTTTTACACTCTTAGTGCTGTGGGTCGTCTTTTTCGTCTTCGCCGGTTTTTCTTTCTTCTCCGGCTCCGTCGGCGTGCAGCTGAAGACACTGATGCCAAGCGACGCCAGCTGGATCGTGATGGAATTTTCCTTTCCATCACATTCCTCTGCCTTCGAGGACTTCATACGCGGATTGACCTTTCCGCTTCCGCCGAACTTCTCCGCATCGCTGTTGAAAATCTCTTTGTATTTTCCCTTAAACGGTACGCCGACCGTCAGCTTCTCATGCAGCTGCGGGGCAAAGTTGCAGACAAAGAGCAGTGTCTCATCCGCGCCGCGCCGGAGAAATGCAATGATATTGTCCGCGGCATCCATGCAGTTGATCCACTCGAAGCCTTCCGTCTGATAATCTTTCTGATAGAGTGCCGGATGGCTGGTATAAAAGTGATTTAACTCCTTCACATACTCCTTCATCTGGCTGTGGATCGGATACTGCAGCAGCTCCCACTCGATCGATGCATTCTCATTCCACTCATCCATCTGGGCGAAATCCTGTCCCATGAAGAGGAGTTTCTTGCCCGGATGTCCCATCATAAAACCGTATGCCGCCCGCAGGTTCGCAAACTTGTCCTCAAACGTCTGTCCCGGCATCTTATTGACCAGGGAACCTTTTCCGTGAACCACCTCGTCGTGTGAGAAGACGAGGACGAAATTTTCACTGTAGGCGTAAATCATGCTGAAGGTCAGCTCATTGTAGTGGTGGCACCGGAAATATGGATCCTGCTCCATATAGCCCAGAAAATCGTTCATCCAGCCCATGTTCCATTTATAATCAAAGCCAAGACCGCCGTTCTTCACGTCACCGGTAACCTTCGGCCATGCCGTCGATTCCTCGGCAATCAGAATCGCGCCGTCCTTGCGTCCCCTGAAGACAGAGTTCAGATGCTTTAAGAACTCGACCGCCTCCAGATTCTCATGACCGCCGTACATATTGGCAATCCATTCACCCGGATTCTTGCCATAATCCAGATACAGCATCGACGCCACCGCATCAAACCGGATGCCGTCCGCGTGATAGCGGTCCGCCCAGAACATCGCATTCGCAATCAGGAAGTTTGAAACCCCCGGTCTGCCGTAGTTGTAGATCAGCGTACCCCAGTGCGGATGCGCCCCCTGTCTCGGATCCTTGTGCTCATAGAGGCAGCTTCCGTCAAACTGCGCCATGCCCCATGCATCACGTGGGAAATGTGCCGGAACCCAGTCAAGGATAACGCCAATCCCCTGTCCGTGCAGGTAATCCATAAAATACATGAAATCATCCGGTGTGCCGAAGCGGCTGGTCGGTGCGTAATATCCCGTCACCTGATAGCCCCACGAAGCATCCAGCGGATGTTCCATGACCGGCAGAAGTTCCACATGGGTATACCCCATTTCCTTCACATATTCCGCCAGCTTGACCGCGATCTCACGGTAATTGTAAAACTCCGATCCGACAATCTCGCGTCCTCTCTTATCCACCTCGGTCGGTTTTCGCATCCAGGAACCGAGATGTACCTCATAGATCGACATCGGCGCCGTCTTCGTGTCGAGCGCCGCCCGTTTCTTCATCCAGTCCTGATCGTTCCATTTATACTCGTCCAGATCCCAGACGATGGACGCCGTGTTCGGTCTAAGTTCCGCATAGTTCGCATAGGGATCCGCCTTGAGCGCCGGGTCACCGTTCTTGAACTTAATTTCATATTTATAAACAGCGCCCTTTTTTAGCTCCGGGATAAAAATCTCAAACACGCCCGAATCTCCCAACCGCCGCATCTGGCTGCGTCTGCCATCCCACAGGTTGAAATCACCGACGACGCTCACGCGCATCGCTTCTGGCGCCCAGACTGCAAAATAGACGCCGCTCACACCTTTGACCGTCATCGGATGCGCGCCCATCTTATTATAAATGCTGTAGTGGACACCCGCCTCGAATTTCTTCAAATCCGACTCCGTAAACTGCGGTGCAAAGGAATACGGATCGTGTATCTCGCTTAACGTACCATTATCATAAAACACAAGGAGGGTATAATCCGCCAGGGTCTTGCGCGGAATCAGCGCCGCAAAAAAGCCAGTCTCGTCCGCCATCTCCATCTGGTACTGCTTGCCGGTTGCCGAAAGTTTGACCGTAATATCGCGCGCCGTCGGAATAAATGCCTGTACCAGCATTCCCTCCGGCGTCATATGGGCTCCCAGCATCCGGTGCGGGTTTGCCGCTTCCGAATAGACAATTTCTTCAATTCCAGCCCAGTCCATCAGATCGTATAATGTTTTATCCATACATACGCCCCCTTGCGTTCCTTTGTGGTTTTTGGTTTTAGCTTCATTTTAGCATCCCGCGCCCAATAATACAATCATACACTTCAAAACATTTATGAATTTTCCCGAAATTTCGTGAAAAAACTTGATAAATCAAGGCATCTCATATACACTATTATGTCAGAAGGTTACCATTTACAGTAGCCTATTACTGCTCATGCGTTGCACAAACGTTACTGCCGTAGCAGACACCTTTGGAACTGAAAGTGCCATAAGATAACGTCACACAGACAGCAACAGCAGAGAGAGGAGATATATATGGAAGATCAAGATAGAGACCATATTTCGTCCCGAAGCAATTTCTCCGGGCGTTCCGATCAGGAACTGGATGAGATGCTCGATGAACTCCGCGCCGGAAAAATCGGCATCAACCAGCCAGGCCAGAACTCTTCGGAACACGATTTGGAAGATACGCCCGAAGAGAACAACAACGCTTCAGGTACCGGAAATGCCGCAAAATCCAAGAAGGGCAAGAGCCGCAAGGAAGGCTTCAATCTCAGGGACGAGGTCATAAGCTGGATTCAGGTCCTGGTTGCCGCCGCTATTATCGCATTCTGCGTCAACCATTTCATCATCGCCAACAGCGAAGTCCCGACCAGCTCGATGGAAACGACCATCATGGCTGGCGACCGCGTCATCGGCTCACGGTTAAGCTACAAATTCGGAGATCCGCAGCGGGGTGACATCGCCATTTTCATTTATCCGGATGATGAAGCGAAAGGCATCAAAACATACTATGTCAAACGTATCATCGGTATGCCGGGCGACACGATCGACATCGTAGACGGCAAGGTATACTTAAATGGTTCCGATACACCGCTCGACGAACCGTATCTGCATGAACCGATGGAACCGGAGGAACCGCAGCACTACGAAGTGCCGGATGGCTGCTATTTCATGCTGGGCGACAACCGGAACTATTCCAACGACGCCCGCCGCTGGACGCACAAATACGTCAAGCGCGACAAACTGGTTGCCAAGGTACTGTTCCAGTATTTTCCGAAGATCCAGAAACTGAATTAACCCCATATTTACTTTAGGAAGGAACAAAGAACATCATGAAGAAAGTAGTAAAGTTTGGCGGAAGTTCCCTCGCCAGCGCAAAACAGTTCAAAAAAGTCGGAGATATTATCCGTGCTGATAAATCCAGACTCTACGTTGTACCGTCTGCTCCGGGCAAACGCAACAAAAATGACACCAAGGTAACTGATATGCTCTATGCCTGCTACGAGGCAGCTTCCACCGGCGCAAGCTACGGCAAGCTTCTCTCCGCCATCAAAGAGCGCTATGAGCAGATCATCGACGGTCTGGAGTTAAACTTAAACCTTGATTATGAATTCAAGACCATCGAAGAAAACTTCATCGCCAAAAAGGGCAGCGATTACGCAGCTTCCCGCGGCGAGTACTTAAACGGTATCATCATGTCCCATTACCTGGGCTATGAGTTCATCGATGCAGCCGAGGTAATCTTCTTTGACGAGAATGGTACATTCCTGTCCGAGAAAACCAATGAAGAGCTGTCCGAACGCCTCGCGCACACTGAGCGCGCCGTCATCCCAGGCTTCTACGGGTCCAATCCGGACGGCACGATACACACCTTCTCCCGCGGTGGTTCTGATATCACCGGTTCCATCGTAGCCCGCGCGATTCACGCAGACCTCTACGAGAACTGGACCGATGTATCCGGTTTCCTGGTAACCGACCCGCGCATCGTGGAAAATCCGGTTCCAATCGAGACCATCACCTACAAAGAACTGCGTGAACTGGCTTACATGGGTGCAAGCGTCCTTCATGAGGATGCCATCTTCCCGGTACGCCGTGAGGGCATTCCGATCAATATCCGCAACACCAACAAGCCGGAGGATCCGGGTACACTCATCGTCGAGAATACCTGCCGGAAGCCGAAATACACCATCACCGGTATCGCCGGAAAGACTGGTTTCTGCTCTGTCACCATCGAGAAAGCGATGATGAACTCCGAAATTGGGTTTGGGAGAAAAGTTCTGGGTGTCTTCGAGGACTGCGGTATTTCCTTCGAGCATATGCCGTCCGGAATCGACACGATGACCATCTTCGTACACCAGTCCGAATTCGAACAGCATGAGCAGTTCGTTATCTCCAACATCCACCGCGCGGTACAGCCGGATTCCATCGAGCTTGAGTCCGATTTAGCACTCATCGCCGTCGTAGGACGCGGCATGAAATCCACCCGCGGAACCGCCGGACGTATCTTCTCCGCCCTGGCACACGCCCGCATCAACGTCAAGATGATCGACCAGGGTTCCAGTGAACTCAACATCATCATCGGCGTGAAGAACGCAGATTTCGAGGCGGCTGTGAAAGCGATTTATGATATTTTTATTACAGCGGAGCTGTAAGAGCAAATTTTAAAGTTATTAAGATAAAAAGTCATCTTTGAGACAAACAAAACATCTCAAAGATGACTTTTTATAATTTTATCTTTATGATATACTAATACAGCTACCACCCCTAGACAGGTGCAGAAAGGGGGTGTGCCATTTTGAATATATTTCTGTCTTTTCTTGTGTCCGTCGTGGCAAGTGTAATCGCCTATTACATATGCAAGTGGTTGGACGGACATCGTTAGGTAGTCAGCCAGAGGCTTAAGCCACCTCGCCCAAATGGAATAAAATCCCTCAGGTGTGCCCGCACCTGAGGGATTTGTTTTTGTGCCACTTTGAACACTTTTGTCTTTTCGCCTAATGGCATTATAGCATATGCCAAATATAATTTCAATATGCTCTTTACTTCCGGTTCGCCTTCTCCATATGCACGTTCTTGCCCTTGATCTTCGCACCGCGCATCGCCTGCAGTACAACGTCCGCATGCTCTCTCGGCACCTCGACGAATGTGTAATTATCGAACATATCAATACTTCCGACCATACGTCCCGGCATGCCGGATTCTCCGGCGATCGCACCGAGGATATCGCCTGGACGGATGCCCTGGTTCTTTCCGATGTTGATGAAGAGACGCGCTACGTCCTCATTTCTGCCACGGCTTCCTCTGCCGTTTCTTCCACCACGGCTGCGGCGGCTCTCATCCTCGAGATCCTCCAGCTCACGCAGCGGGCGGTTCTCCTCTAAGAGCTCCTCGCCCTCTTCGCCCATCATCATTTTGAGCAGCGCTGCTGCCAGATCGAGCGTCGTGTAGTCCTCTTCCAGCACACGTTTTTCTACAATATCGATCACCTTGCTCAGATCGCTGTCCTGCAGCACCTCGCCCACCTGGTCGAGAATCTTATCTGCCTTGATGGAGGTCACATCGTCCAGAGACGGAATCGCCTGCGGAATGATGCGGGTCTTGCAGTAGCGCTGGATCTCGCGCAGCTTGTAAACCTCTTTGCCGACTACGAGGTTAAACGCCTTGCCCTCGCGTCCGGCACGGCCGGTACGCCCGATGCGATGTACATAATACTCGTCATCCTGCGGTACATCATAGTTGAATACCGCCTCGACATCATCGACGTCGATACCGCGGGCTGCCACATCCGTTGCCACCAGAATGTCCGTCCGTCCGGTACGGAATGCACGCATGACACGGTCACGCTGCTCCTGTTTCAAATCGCCGTGAAGCCCTTCTGCAAAATAGCCGCGTCCCTGTAAGCCCTGTACCAGCTCATCGACCTGCTTTTTCGTGTTGCAAAATACCACTGAGAGCTTCGGATCATAGAGATCCAGCAGACGGCACATAACCTCCAGCTTGTTCTTCGGTTTTACTTCATAATAATACTGGGTTACCTTCGGAACGGTCAGCTCTTTCTTGACCACGCGCACAATCTGCGGATCTTTCTGGAAGTTCGTCGCGATCCGCTGAATCGCCTGCGGCATCGTCGCTGAGAACATCAGCGTCTGTCTCTCCTCCGGCAGTGCGCTTAAGATGGTTTCCATATCCTCTAAAAAGCCCATGTTCAGCATCTCGTCCGCCTCGTCGAGGACAACCGTGTGGATCTGATCCATCTTGACGGTTTTGCGGCGCATGTGATCCATCACACGCCCCGGCGTACCGATGATAACCTGCACACCATCCTTGAGGGAACGGATCTGACGTCCGATCTCCTGTCCGCCGTAGATCGGCAGAACCTTGACACCGTGCATGTATTTTGCCAGGCGGCGGATCTCCTCAGATACCTGGATGGCAAGTTCACGGGTCGGGCAGAGAATGATCGCCTGCGGCTTCTTATTCTTCGGATCGATCTTCTGTAACAGCGGAATACCAAACGCAGCCGTCTTACCGGTACCGGTCTGTGCCTGTCCGATGATATCCAGTCCCTGCAGTTCCAGCGGAATCGCCTGGCCCTGAATCGGAGAAGCCGCCTCGAATCCCATATCGGTGATCGCGCGCATGATCTTTGCATCTAACTCTAAATCTTCAAATCTGATTGTTTCCATTCTATTCCTTTCATTGTCTGATTAACGGTCTGCACATTCCGGAGATACATTTCATATATCATATTAGTTATCTTTTTTTTTGCATTCTTCCGGAATATTTACAAAAAAAGAAAGAGGCAGTTTGCCCCTTTGCAATACGCATAGCTATCACTATACCAGATCATAGTGTGGATGTCAAACAGATGGAGAAAAATTTGACATCCACCCCATTTGGGACTACACTAACAGTTGATTTCATACAGTTGCTGCATGCTCTATGAACCTGCCGGACTGTTACTGCATTTCTTATTCATATACACCCGAAGTTTTGTTGCACCGGATTTTCTCAAAACTTCCAGACATACATCACAGCAGAAAGGAGGACAGCGCCGTTCTTTTTCCAAAAGGTTTTTGATACAGGCGCCTGTTATCATTATGAAAATCATTGATTCACATTTGCACTTTTGTCCCGGTTACCCGCATTTCGATGAGATTGCCATCGAAGCCGGTCATATCAATAATGAAGAGCATCTGCGGGAATGCTTTCAGAAATATAATATCGTCGGCGGCATCGTCATGGGAAACCGCGGCGTTCACCCGGATAATCACACATACCCGGATTTTCTGCGCTATTGCGTCGGCGTCGAAGCACGAAAACTGACGCCGGAAAAGATTCAGAAGACATGCGATCTTGTCGAAGAAAACTTAAAACGGAATACCTGCGTCGGCATCAAACTCTATCCGGGATATGATTCCATCTACGTTACCGACGAGCGCTTCGAACCGATCTACGACCTCGCCAAGGCGTATAAAAAGCCGGTTGCCATCCACACCGGACAGACCGCCGGTTCCAAAGCATTCATCAAATACAGCCATCCGCTGACCCTCGATGAAGCCGCCGTCCGCCATCCGGATGTCCAGTTCGTCATGTGCCACTTCGGCAACCCGTGGCTGATGGATGCCGCCGCCGTTGTCGAGAAAAATGAAAATGTCGCCGCCGACCTCTCTGGGCTTTTAGAGGGCAAATTTGACATTCCGGAGTTTCTGGAAGAGCAGAGCGGGTATATCAGCACCCTGAAAACCTGGCTTGCCTACATCCGCGACTATGATAAGCTCATGTTCGGCACCGACTGGCCGCTCGCCAACTATGAAGATTACATCGAAATTACGAAACGGCTGATTCCGGAAAAATACTGGGAAACTGTGTTCTATCAGGCGGCGGAGCGGATTTATCATTGCAATTTTTAATGGATTTTTAGAAATCCTAACTCTTTTAAACCATAAAAAAGATACTGAAAACGGCTTATTTCAGGCTGTTCCCAGTATCTTTTTTATCTCAAACCATCATTCTTTCCCGGCACCTGTCACGTCTAAAAATACATCCGCCACTCTTTCCATCCCCAGATACGCATACGGCAGCAGCAGCATAAAATACACCACCGAATACTGCCCCTTCGCCTCCCAGACCAGATGGAACAGGAATCCCCCAATAAACACGATTCCCGGAAGCAGCATCCCCCATCTGTCCGGTTCTCCACGTTCCTGCCTCTCCCAGACCGTTTCCATTCCCTGTTTTTTCACAGCTTTCACAGTTTTTTCTGCCTTTTCTGCTTCTATCCTCTTTTCCCATGTTCGTTTCATCAGGACATGCTTACTTCGGCTTCCTTTGGCACTCATCCCGGCAATCACCCATACACACGCCATCGCATACACAAACGTCTGCAACAGATTCGCCGCAAAAACATAGAGCCGGTTCAGACCCCCTTCTTCCTTGAAAAGCTCCCATGGCGGGCTTCCCTCCGCCCAGGAGGTATTTCCCACCTCCTGGATCCAGAGACTCTGAAAGGTCGGTTCCGCCCAGATTGACTCGATCTTCCGAACAAAGAAATCAGCGGCTTTCGCCGGTTCCCCTGCCATATCTGAAATCGTTCTCCGCAAATCTGCCTGCGCCCATGCGGCCGCCAGATCCGCATCCCCATCTGCCTTCTGAAAGAGTTTTACCTGATAGCCATTGTACCAGCCCGGTCCACGTTTGCTCTCCTCCAGTCCCATCTGCACCCAGGCAATCATCGGCGCACCGTCCGATACCGTGCGTCCGGTCACGGAAGAAATTCCTGTCTGAATCCCCCGGTTTCCAATCACATACACTGTAATCAGAAGCACCGCTGCCACCAGCAGGCGTGCTTTCCTTCGAAAGACTCCCGAGGATGCCAGATACAAAAACAGCGCCACCAGCACAATCTCATAATTCGACTTGAGGATCACCGCCGCCGCTACTGCTGCCGCGCCAATCCAGAAGTCTCTTCCCCGCCCCTCTTCCACATACCGCATCAGACGTTCCATCGCCAGACACGAAAGTCCAAATCCTGGCATCGTGCCGTACACGAAGAGGATATAGAAAGAAAATGGCAGACAGCACGCCATCCACAAAAGCAAGCTGCACCTTTCGTTTCCCCGGACCGTCATCCGCTGCAGGCTCACGATTCCCAGAATAAAAAAACCGATATTTAAAATCTGGAAAACTGCATACGCCACATCCCCAAAGAAAAATACCAGCACTGCCATATAGAGAATCAGCCCGTTCTGAGACGGGTAAGTGTACGCATACCCAAGCGGTCCTTCCGCTGTCCCATACGAATACGCCACCGGCTCCCAGGCGCTGAAATCGCCCTGCAGAAGTCCCTGCGCAGACGCCATACACTGATGAGAGTCAGAACCGCCCCAGGACGGGACAAGGAGAATCCAAAAAAGATAGGCAGCAGCCGCTAAAAGAAGCCACTGGTTCTTCCGGCACTTTCGTTCCTTTCTCCGCCTGTAAAACACCGTCAGTCCAATCACACCCGCACCAAAAAACAGGTGCAGAAACAGACTGTCCCTTCCATACTGTACAATCTCAGAACCTCCATAGACCCGGCAGGTCACAACCGCGCTGAGCAGTGTCAGGAAAAAAAGAATTCCTCCCAACAAAATCCGCACCAGCCCGACACAAAATTTTTCCAGCATTTTCTTCCTCACTTCTGTCATTTCTGTCAAATTCAGGTTTCATCATTACTGTTCAAGCATCGTGCCCAGCAACTTTTTATCCCTTTTTCATTCCCATCTGCCCTAAAACTTTACTCATTTTATCAAGTCATTTGCCAAATGTCCACTCTTTCCGGCACTCTTTTTGTTACTATGAACAGCTACGGATTTGAACCGTTACCTCTTCCCCAAAATATAGCTTGACATTCCTCTTCGGTTCTGATATATCTTAAACATAGCAGTCATACAACTGACGGATAAGTGGATTAACCACATGAAGTATGACTGGAAATTGCCGACCGTCTGGGCGTCACAGCACAGACCGTGGGTATTTTTTTTACTTTTTTTCACTCTCACTGTCTCTGCTGGGATCGAAATTTTTCAACCAGGAGGGAAACACATGTCTGCTATGTATCAAACATTCCAAAACACACCTATCTTCCAAACGGCCTGGAGAGATTTTCTGGGCTCCAAATGGACCGACGAAGTGAACGTCCGCGATTTCATCCAGAACAACTATACGCAATATGATGGCGATGAAAGCTTTCTCGCTGCCCCGACCAGTGCCACTCATCTGCTCTGGGAACGCCTTCAAAAGCTTCAGAAGGAAGAGCACGAAAAGGGCGGTGTGCTCGAATGCGAAACTGAAATCGTATCCAGCCTGACCGCCTACGGTCCGGGATATATCGATCCGGAGCTTAAAGATCTGGAACGCATCGTCGGACTTCAGACCGACAAACCACTCAAGCGGGCATTTATGCCATTCGGCGGAATCAAGATGGCGGAGGAAGCCGCCAAAACCTACGGCTACCATGTCAATCCAAAATTTCATAAAATCTTTACCGAATACCACAAAACCCACAACCAGGCCGTCTTCGATGCATATACCCCGGAAATGAAAGCCGCCCGCCACTGCCATATTGTCACCGGGCTTCCGGATACCTACGGACGCGGCCGAATCGTAGGCGACTACCGCCGGATCGCCCTGTACGGAATTGATTTCCTAATTCAGGAAAAGAAAAAGGATCTGGAACGCTGCGGAAATGGTGCCATGTTTGATGACATCATCCGCCAGCGGGAAGAGCTCGCCGAGCAGATCCGCGCTCTAAAGGGCATTCAGGAGATGGCTGCCATCTATGGTTTTGATATCTCCCGTCCGGCTTCCAATGCCAAAGAAGCCGTCCAGTGGCTCTACTTCGGTTACCTCGCTGCCGTTAAGACCCAGAACGGTGCCGCCATGAGTGTCGGACGCGTTTCCACCTTCCTTGATATCTACATCAACCGGGATTTAACAGAAAAAACACTGACCGAAGCCGAGGCACAGGAATTAATCGACCATATGACAATGAAATTCCGCATGGTAAAATTTGCCCGGATTCCATCCTACAACCAACTTTTCTCCGGCGATCCGGTCTGGGCAACGCTGGAGGTTGCCGGTCTGGGACAAGACGGGCGTCCGATGGTAACGAAAAACGATTTCCGCTTTTTACATACGCTGGAAAATATGGGACCGTCCCCGGAACCAAACCTGACCGTCCTTTACTCTTCCCGCCTGCCAGAGGCATTTAAGAAATATGCTGCCAAAATCTCCATCAACACATCCTCGATCCAGTATGAAAACGACGATGTCATGCGTCCGATCTGGGGGGATGACTACAGTATCTGCTGCTGCGTCTCCGCCACCCAGACAGGCAAGGAAATGCAGTTGTTCGGTGCCCGTGCCAATCTTGCCAAATGCCTTCTCTATTCCATCAACGGAGGCAGAGACGAGAAATACACTACCAAAGACGGACGCCCGATGCAGGTTGGTCCGGCGTATACGCCGATCACATCCGAATACCTCGATTATCAGGAAGTCATGCATAAATACGATCAGATGCTGGACTGGCTGGCGGGCATTTATGTGAATATCCTCAATTTGATTCACTATATGCACGATAAATATTACTATGAATCCGCTGAGATGGCGTTGATCGACACGGATGTCCGGCGTACCTTTGCCACCGGAATCGCCGGTTTCTCCCACGTGGTCGATTCTCTCTCCGCGATCCGGTATGCAAAAGTGAAGGTCATCCGTGATGAATACGGCATCGCCCGCAAGTTTGAGACAGAGGGCGATTTCCCACGCTACGGAAATGATGACGACCGCGCCGATGAGATTGCCGTATGGCTGTTAAAAACCTTTTTACATAAAGTAAAAAAATACCACACCTACCGGAATTCCGAGGCAACCACCTCCATCCTCACGATTACCTCCAATGTTGTATATGGCAAGGCAACCGGCGCACTTCCGGACGGACGACCGGCATTCACCCCGTTTGCCCCAGGCGCAACTCCTTCCTACGGCGCAGAGCAGAACGGTCTGCTCGCTTCTTTAAACTCGGTCGCAAAGCTTCCATATGAATATGCGCTCGACGGCATCTCCAACACAGAAACGATTGCACCGGGGGCGCTCGGTCACTCCGAGACAGAACGGAAAAACAACCTGGTTCACGTCCTGGACGGATATTTTGATCAGGGCGCGCATCATTTAAATGTAAATGTCTTTGGAATCGAAAAACTGAAAGACGCGATGGAACACCCGGAAAAACCGGAATATGCCAACTTCACCATCCGTGTTTCCGGATATGCCGTTAAATTTATCAATCTGACCAGAGAACAGCAGCTCGACGTGATCGCCCGTACCTGCCATGAGGTGCTGTAACGATGCATACCGGTTATATTCATTCCATCGATACCTTCGGCTCCGTAGACGGTCCCGGTGTCCGCTTCGTGGTATTCATGCAGGGCTGTCTCATGCGCTGCCGCTACTGCCACAATCCGGATACATGGGTACTGCCAAAGGGACTTTCCCTCCCGGACGCCTCCACCCGCACTTCCGGCGCATCCGCTCTTTCCGAGGTGTTTCTTGTCCATCTAAACACACCGGTTCGCAGGAAATCACCCCGGAAGCACTTCTTCGCCAGGCACTCCGCTACCGGAGTTACTGGCGCGGGGGCGGCGGCATCACCGTCAGCGGCGGAGAACCGCTCCTTCAAGCTGACTTTTTGTGTGAATTTTTCCAGCTTGCCAAAGAACAGCACATTCACACCACACTGGACACCGCGGGACAGCCATTTACCACCGCCGAACCTTTCTTTTCCCGCCTGACCACGCTTTTAGAGCACACCGATCTTATTATTCTGGATCTGAAACACATCGATCCAGAAAAACATCGTCTTCTGACTGGGCACTCCAACGAATCCATTCTTTCCTTTGCCCGGTTTTTAGACCAGATTCATAAGCCCATGTGGGTCCGGCATGTTTTAGTCCCCGGCATTACCGATGATCCAGCCAACCTGCATGGAATCCGTGCATTTCTGGACACACTTTCAAATGTGGAAAAGGTAGAAATTCTCCCCTACCACACGCTCGGCATCTATAAATGGGAAACGCTTGGCATTCCCTATTCCCTGTCCGGCATCCGTATCCCGGACGAAAACGATCTGAAGCGGGCAAACCAAATCCTGTTGGAATAAAAAAGAATGTGCCTTGGCACATTCGGGCGTCTCGCGCGGTCGCTTGCGACATGTTTCTGCTTCGCGCGAGTGCGCATCCTCGCGGAGCATTTTATATTTCATAGGACGCAATTTCCTATGAAATATAAAACGGCCCTTGGAAAGCGCTCCTGTTTGCGTTTCCCAAGGGTCGTTTTTATGTGGCTTATCCAGTCATCAGACTTTAAACCGGTATCCAACGCCCCATATCGTCTCAATATACTGCGGTTTCGCCGTGTTGAACTCGATCTTCTCACGGATCTTCTTAATATGCACGGTAACCGTCGCGATATCTCCCAACGACTCCATATCCCAGATCTCGCGGAAGAGTTCTTCCTTGGTAAATACATGGTTCGGGTTCTGTGCTAAAAAGGTCAGCAGGTCAAATTCCTTCGTCGTGAAGTTCTTCTCCTCGCCGTTGATGTAAACGCGGCGGGCAGTCTTATCAATCTTGAGTCCCCGGATCTCGATGATCTCGTTTTCCGGCATACCGCTGCCGATCAGGCGCTCATAACGCGCCAGATGCGCCTTGACACGCGCCACCATCTCGCTCGGACTGAATGGTTTCGTGATATAATCGTCCGCGCCCAGTCCCAGACCGCGGATCTTGTCAATATCGTCCTTTTTCGCAGATACCATGATGATCGGTGTGTTTTTTACTTCCCGGATCTTCTTGCAGATCTCGAAGCCATCGACCCCTGGCAGCATCAGATCAAGAATCAGAGGTCAAAATCTTCCTCCATGCCGCGTTTCAGTCCCGTTTCTCCATTATTTTCTATCTCAACCTCAAAACCAGAAAGCTCCAGATAGTCTTTTTCCAGCTCTGCAATACTCTCCTCGTCTTCTACGATTAATATTCTGCTCATCTGTGAATTCCTCCTGCTGTTTTTATTTAAACGACCAAACTTCAAATCACTATGCCCCGACATACTTGCGCAAAACGAAATGGATCTCCGTTCCGATGCCTTCCTTGCTGGTCGCCCAGATGCGTCCGCCGTGATCTTCGATAATCTTCTTTACGATCGAAAGCCCGATGCCGCTGCCGCCCTTGGACGAATTTCTCGACGAGTCCGTCCGGTAGAAACGGTCGAAAATATACGGCAGATCTTTCGCCGCGATTCCCTTTCCGTTGTCCTCGATGATGACCTGGATAAAATCGCCGTCATCCTTGATGCGGATATTTAAAATACCCTTTTTCTTGTCCAGATATTTGAGCGAATTTCCGATAATGTTGTTGATCACTCGCTTCATCTGCTCCGCGTCCGCGATCACGACCACATCCTCGTCCACATAGTTGAAATATCCCAGCTCGATGCCGCGCGTCTCCATATCCAGACCAACTTCCTCAACACAATCACCAAAATATTCCGCCACATTGATCTTTGAAAAGTTGTACGGAATCTTGTTCGTATCAATCTTCGAATAGAACGTCAGCTCGTCAATCAGTCGATCCATATCGTTTGCTTTATTATAAATCGTCCGAATATATTTATTCAATTTCTCAGGTGAAGAAGCCACGCCATCCTGAATGCCTTCCACATACCCCTTGATCGCCGTGATCGGAGTCTTCAGATCATGGGAAATATTGCTGATCAGCTCTTTGCTCTCCTTGTCGTACTGGAGTTTTTCTTCCTGCGATTCCTTGAGACGCAGACGCATCTCCTCGAAATCCTGGCAGAGCATTCCGATCTCATCTTCATCATCCACATCGAGCGTAAAGTCCAGATTTCCATCCCGGATCTGCTTGGTCGCCTCCTGCAGCTTGTGCAGCGGACGCAGCAGAGAACGGTAGATCCACATGATCAGCAGACCGCCCATAAAACTGATGATCAGCACGCCGAGAAGCAGCATCTCTCCGAGCAGCGCCTTGATCTCCGGCACATAATCCCCGACGTTCGTCACGATGAACACACTGCCCTGTGAATCATCTGAAAACCGGAAATCGATCTGTTTGACCAGATGCTGTTCCTCGCCATCCATGTAAATACTGCCTGCCATACTTCCCTGATCACCGTACGGCGCCAGCCGTTCGCAGAGCTCGCGTCCATCCTCGCTTCCGCAGAATGTGATGTCCTTGCCCTTGCGGATGACCAGATACGAATATTTATCGCGCAGTTCTTCATTGACCTTGTTCAAATAAGCCGGTTCTTCAAATAAATCTGTATTTTCCCCGACCGCCTCGCGGATCTCCTCCTGGATTCCCTGCGTCAGCCGGTTAAACACCTGTGTCTGATTGCCGGAGAGCAGATCGATCTGCTCCGACAGCCCGTATGTTTTCTGAAACAGATGCTCCTGATAATTTACGAGTCCGAACGCCGCCACAAATATGAGCACAATCGGAACGACCGTAATCGTCACAAAAGCAATCGCCAGACGTGTGCGTATCTTCATCCTATTTCCTCCAGTCATTGCCCGGTCTGATACCAGATTGCTCCTACAAAAATCCTCCCGCAAAACTGCGTCGGACTTCTGCGCTTTTGCTCCTGATATCTTCCACAAATAGTGTATCATATTTTGCAGATTACGTCTCTAAAAGTATTATAAATAAAAAAGCATGTGCCTTTTTGTGTAATAAAAGAGACTGCCGCAAAAGCGGCAGCCCCCTCGTTCTGATCTTATGATTTTTTACGGGCAGATATCCCTGCAGCGTTTCCTACTTTTACAGATACGCCTTTAATTCATCCACCTTATCCAGCTTCTCCCACGGAAGATCCAGATCGTCGCGACCGAAATGTCCGTATGCAGCCGTCTGTTTGTAGATCGGGCGGCGCAGGTCAAGCATCTTGATGATGCCAGCCGGACGCAGGTCAAAGTGCTTGCGGATCATCTCAACCAGCTGATCCTCACGCAACTTGCTGGTTCCGAATGTATCTACCATGATGGAGGTCGGCTGTGCAACACCGATCGCATAGGAAAGCTGAATCTCACATCTGTCTGCCAGTCCGGCTGCTACGATGTTTTTCGCAACATAGCGGGCTGCGTATGCAGCAGAACGATCCACTTTTGTGCAGTCTTTTCCGGAGAATGCGCCGCCGCCGTGACGCGCCATGCCGCCGTAGGTGTCCACAATGATCTTACGTCCGGTCAGGCGCTGTCTCCGTGCGGACCGCCGATAACGAAACGTCCGGTCGGATTGATAAAGAATTTTGTATTCTCATCAACCATCTCTGCCGGCAGAATCTCGTCAAATACATATTTTTTAATATCCTTATGGATCTGCTCCTGGGTTACTTCCTCGTCATGCTGGGTGGAAAGAACCACTGCATCCAGACGGGATGGTTTGCCGTTCTCATCGTACTCTACGGTTACCTGTGTCTTGCCGTCCGGGCGCAGGTAGCGCAGGGTTCCGTCTTTGCGGACCTTGGTCAGCTGGCGTGCCAGTTTGTGTGCCAGATAAATCGGATATGGCATATATTCATCCGTTTCGTTGGTCGCATAACCAAACATCATACCCTGATCGCCGGCACCGATTGCCTCCAGCTCCTCGTCGGTCATCTTGTTCTCTTTTGCTTCCAGCGCTTTATCAACTCCCATCGCGATATCCGGGGACTGCTCGTCCAGTGCCACGATCACGCCGCAGGTATCACAGTCAAAACCGTATTTCGCACGGTCATAACCGATCTCACGGACGGTATTGCGGACTACCTTCTGGATATCCACATAGCCTTTCGTTGTGATCTCGCCCATAACCATAACCAGACCGGTTGTCGTCGCCGTCTCACAAGCCACACGGCTCATCGGATCCTGCTCTAAGAGCGCGTCCAGAATCGCATCGGAAATCTGATCACACATTTTATCCGGATGTCCTTCGGTTACTGATTCAGATGTAAAAAGTAATCTCTCCATATTTCCTCCTTTGATAAGTTTGTCGTAAGACATAAAAAAAGTCCGCAGCAACACGGACTTGATTATCTCGATCAAATCCTCTTATTGCTCGATAAACCGATCTCCCGGTTCCTCGCTCAGGCTGGCACCTTCCGTTCCCTGCTGAGACCAATTTTCAGTCCCATGTAACGGGGTTGCCGTGACTTCATAGATCCTTTGTATCTCCATCACTCTGAATAAGGGATATATACGAACTTTTTAATTGTTAAAAGTTTCAACAGTACGATAACATACTCCGCGGTGTCTGTCAAGCAATATGTGACACCGCATTCTTTTTTATCAGCCCACTTTGAGTCTGAACTTCTGCGCCTCTTTCTCGGAATCGACTTTCTCGATCACCGCGCCAAGTCCCTGCAGCTTCTTCTCAAAATGCTCATAGCCTCTCTGGATATAACCGATCTCATCAACGGTCGTATATCCTTCCGCTGCCAGCCCCGCAATGACCAGGGCAGCGCCTGCGCGCAGATCTGGTGCCTCCACCTGTGCTCCAGTCAGCTTCTTCACGCCGGTAATGATCGCGGTATTGCCCTCAACCTTGATGCGTCCACCCATGCGGGCAAGTTCGTCCACATATTTAAAACGGTTTTCAAAAATACTCTCGGTCACTACACTGGTTCCCTCTGCCAGTGCCAGTGTCACGGTGATCTGCGGCTGCATATCAGTCGGAAATCCCGGATACGGAAGTGTCTTGATATCGGTATGCACATGGCTCGGGCGTCCCACAACACGAACCGCCTCATCAAACTCCGTCACCTCACAGCCCATCTCGATAAGCTTCGCAGAAATTGCTTCCAGATGCTTCGGAATGACATTCTGTACCATCACGTCGCCGCGGGTGATCGCTGCCGCACACATAAATGTACCTGCCTCGATCTGGTCCGGGATGATCGAATATTCGGTTCCATGCAGCTTGTGGACGCCGCGGATGCGGATCACGTCGGTTCCGGCACCCTTGACATTGGCTCCCATGCTGTTTAAGAAGTTCGCCACATCGACGACATGTGGTTCTTTCGCCGGATTCTCGATGATCGTCTCGCCCTCTGCCAGCGTCGCTGCCATCATGATATTGATCGTCGCGCCGACCGACACCATATCCAGATAAATATGGGTACCAACTAAATCAATCGCATGTGCGAGCACCGCGCCATTTTCCACCTGTACCTTCGCACCGAGGGCACGGAAGCCCTTTAAATGCTGGTCGATCGGACGGCTGCCGATGTTGCATCCGCCCGGAAGCGGAACCTGTGCGCTTTTATACTTGCCAAGCAGGGCGCCAATAAAATAGTAGGAAGCCCGGATCCGGCGGATGTACTCGTCATCCACATGGATCGCATGAATCCCCTTCGCATTGATGCGGACAGTGTGCCGGTCAATCCGGTCTACCATCGCGCCAATCTCCGAAACAGCCTCCAGAAACACGTTGATATCACGCACGTCCGGCAGATTTTCTATTAAAACATCCTCGTCCGTCAGAATCGATGCCGCCAAGATTCCCAGCGCCGCATTCTTCGCTCCGCTGATAGTCACTTCGCCTACCAGCGGATTTCCGCCCTTCATAATAAATTGTTCCATTCTGCACCTCAAAATCTATTATCTTACGATACTTACACGCGCCAGACGGCGCCTCAAATCTTTAATATTTTCTTAAATTTATATCATGTTATCTACATGATTATATCATAACATCTCAATTTGTAAAGCACTGGCTTTCCGTTTATTACTGTTCACGCATATGTGCCCAGTAATGGAATTTGCCGTGGCTTCGCATTCTAATACGGCAAATTCCTGCTGCCACCACGTTTTCTTACGGCACTTTCGGTTCCAAAAGTGCCTCCCCGTGAACAGTAACTTCCGTTTTCTCCTTAATTAGCAAGGAAACAGATGAAATCATTGCCTCCATTTCCCTCGAAAAATGCTGCTGCATCGTTGAGTCCCATCTTATCCGTGTAGGCAAATTCCGTGCCCGGATACCAGAGACAGGAGATGTTGTACGCGTCGTATCCACAGATCAAACCATAGCTTCCGTCTCCCAGATATGCCACCACTGGCATGCCCGCGTAGACAAAGTAGAGAATCTGGTTCAGCGTCAGCCCGCGTGCGTCGATTAACTCTGTGCCATCCGAGGAGGTCGTCTTTCCGTCCGCCATATCCGACAGATAGCGGCTGACGGTTCCCGCCATATTCTGTACGTCGCGGATTGTCTTCGCGTCGCTCCGGTTTGCTCTCACCCAGACAACCCGGTCATTTTCATCCGTTACGAGTCCCATGCCATCGTAAGCTGCCTGCACCGCGCTGGAAAATTCCGCATACGAGCCTTTCAGGCGTCCCTCGCTGTAGGCACTGTAAATCCGCTGTGCAGCCGCGCCATTGTTCTGAAGCACAATCACATCATTTTCTTCTGCTGCCACCTGCTTCGGAACATGCACCTTCGTGCTCCGTGCCGTCTTGCCTGCATCCAGCTTGACGCAGTAGAGACGCCCCTTTGCGCTGTCATTTAATGTAGCGATTCCATCCAGTGGATCTTTCGACACTTCCTCATTACAGACCAGCGTGTCCTCGTCCATCGGCTGATAGCCGCTTCCTATCTGGTGCATCCGTGACAGATGAACCCGGCTGTCCTGAATCCGCACATCCACCAGGCTGACACCCGGCTTCTCATAGCGGGTCTCCATCTCCATATTGCTGCCGACGATCTCGACCGCATACAGCGGAAGCCCCGTCACGCGTCCGTCCATCGTAAGCTGCTCGTTCGGATGGGCAAGCCCGTAGACTAAGTCGGTTCCGACAAATCCGATCAGCCGGATCACGGTCTGCTCCTGGAAGGAAATCTCATCCTTCTTGCCTGTCTCCAGATTCATGACATGCAGCTTGGTCGAACGGTAAATATCCGCCCCATCCTGCCACGCAATCCGGGAGGCATCCGTGCTGACTGCAAAATTTTCCTCCGTCAGGCCATCTGCCACCACCATGTACTCTTTTCCCGTCAGATCGACACTGTAAACCGCATGGTTCATCAGCACATACAGCGTCTGCCCGCCGCTTAAGTAGCACAGCTGGTTGATATCCTGGCGCAGGTTGCCGTAATCGGTCGATGCCGGCAGATACAGCCGCTCTGTCAGGGCATTTCCCGCAGTCTCATAGCGGTACAGCGCGATTCCCGTCGTTCCCTCGTGGTTACCGCGGCTCATATAGCCGTACACGGCAAAATCAATCTGGCCTGCCTCGCTCACATCCAGAATCTTGATTCCGTAGGTATCATAATTGACCCTCGTATCATTCTCGCTCTTGCGGAACGCAAATACCTTTGTGCTCTCTTTTTTTCCTGTATCATAAATCCAGAGCGCCCGGTTTGCCACAAAGGCACGGTATTTTCCCGCTTCATCCTGCATCGACTGCAGATCCTCCGCATCCGAAACCCCCAGCTGAATCCGGTCGCCAGAATAGGCGCTGCTCTCCCCCGTAAAAATCTGGTCCGCGCGGCGGTCATAATTCATCATGTAGATGCGCTGTGCGCCCAGCTTCATCGTGAAGCTCTCGATCACATCGTAATAAGCAGCCGCCTTGCCATCCTTCATCTCACTTACAACATACTTTAAATCGATCGTCCCAATGATGCCTTGCAGCTCCCGCAGATGAATTTCCGGTTCGCTGACCCGCTCCATCGAAAGCCCTTTCCAGGTCAGCTGGCTGAAATCGCTTTTTAACGTCACATGTCCCAACGAACTGTTGTCCGCATTCGGATCCGTCTCCAGATAGGTCGTCAGCTCCCTCGCTGAATCATAATCAAACGTCTTTTCAGAAAAGGACACCGCCAGATCGACCATCTCCTGCACACGGCTCTCCTGCTGCCACATCACGCGCGTGTAAAATAGATCGCCGGGTGCTTTTCCGTCGTGATCGCAATCGTTAAGCGGTATTCGCTTTCCTCCGTCAGAAGGTTCTGGATCGGAAGCTCCGCAGAAACCTCTTCCCCTGACTGTTCCCAGTGGTCAAGCGTTGTCCGTTCTACCAGACGTTCGCCGTCCAGACTGCGGATCTCATACTGCATCCCCGTAATCTGGGAGTCCAGCTTGTCGATCGTCACCGACAGTTTCCGGTCTGCCGGAAGCAGCGTCAGATCCCCGCGTCCAGCCGCTTTCTGGCTGTCCTCCACGAAACCGTCCAGCTCGTTCATCCGCCGCCCCAGAATATTCACATAAGCGACTGGAAGGTTCGCGTCCTCAATCGAAGTATAGACTGCCCCATCCTCCCGCAGCTGCATCCAGGACCAGGTAAAATAACCGGCTACTGCCAGCACAAATAAGATCAGTAAAATCAGTATCTTTTTCAGGTTTTTCTTCATATATCAAATCAATTCCTTTTATCGCTCCACCATACCAGTTCCGTATCTTCACAGGTACAGGAAAATCTACCCGCCGAACTGTTTCCGTTTTGTCATGCACGCCAAAAACTGCCGCAGGCACCCATCTGTCCCGGCGGCAGCCTTTGTTTCAGTATAACACAAGCAGGCTCCAAATTCCAGAATTTCTATGATTTGTAAGAACTCCGATTGTGTTACTGTTCACACATACGTGCCCAGTAACCCGATTGTTCTTTTTCCAAATCGGTAAAATTCGTTGTCACAACTGGATGTTACCGCATTTTAATTCAAAAAATTTACACCTGAAAATTGCAATTTCAGCACTTCCGACACCGTCTTCGCTCCTGCAGCTCATTCATTAATAAAACCTGAAGAAAATCCTGAAGCGGCGCTCCCCACGGATTCCCCGGTCTCCCCGGGCGCCGATCCCGGCGGCGGGGGCGGCGGC
>NZ_QUFZ01000049.1:0-4191 GCF_003478725.1 Clostridium sp. AF22-10 | reverse complement strand
ACTGGAAAAGATTCTATGGTAATATGTTATTTCATATGATTTTAAACACACTAAAGAAGATTTAAAGTATTTGATAAATCTGTCTTTAGAAGAAAAAATTAATGTTTCAATAACTAGAATTATGGAATGGTATAAATACTTTAGTAATAGGTGCTATGTGTCTTTTTCTGGTGGAAAAGATAGTACAGTATTAGCTTATCTGACTGCAAAAGTTTGCGTTTTGTTTGATTGTAAATTAATTCTATGGTTTTCAGATACAGGTCTTGAATTTCCAGAGGTAAGAGAACACGTTAAAACTTTTGAAAAATGGTTGAAAAGTCAATTCCCAAAATTGGATGTTGAAACAATTATAACTTTTCCGCAAGACAAAAATGGTAAAAGAATATTATTTAAAGATGTAATATTGAATGAAGGTTATCCGATTCTCAGTAAGAAAATAAGTAGACAAATTAGAGACGTAAAGAAATTAGGTCAGAATTGTTGGGCTGCTAGGTGTTTTGATGGTAGAGAAACCGGAATGTACGATTTAAGAAAATGGAAATTTGTTATAGATGCACCATTTAAAATATCTAATAAATGTTGTGATATTATGAAAAAGAATCCAGCTCATCAGTTTGAAAAAGATACAGGATTATTTCCTATTATAGGAACAATGACTTGTGAAAGTAATCAAAGAAAAACTGAATGGTTACATAATGGATGTAATGCTTTTGATACCAAAAATCCAAGTAGTAAACCAATTAGTTTTTGGACAGAGCAAAATATTTTAGAAATGATTATAAAATATAACATCCCATATCCATCGGTCTATGGAGAAATTAAAACCGACGATCAAGGAGAATATTATGTTACAGGATATAATCGTACAGGATGTATATTTTGTGCATATGGTTGTCATTTAGAGAAGGAACCGAATAGATTTCAAATGTTGAAACAATCTCATCTTAAAATTTGGGAATATTGTATGAAACCAGTAACCAATGGTGGTCTTGGGATGAGAGAAGTATTAAAGTATATAAACGTTGAAGTAGAATAGGGCGAATATATAAATAGGAGGTATAAATCATCATGAGTGAATATGAATTAAAATTTGCTATTTATATGTTTGAAGAGGAAGAAGTATATTATAATATATTTTTCTCTGAATTTGGTATAAAAATTGTAATTCACACTAAAGAAAATGGACATAACTTACCACATGTACATGTAAAATATCAAGATATGGAAGCTGTATTGAGCTTGATTGACGGTACTTATATAAAAGGTAATATTCCAGCGAAAAAGAAAAATTTTGCAAAGGAATGGGTAAATAAGCACAGAGAAGAATTATTAAAAAGATATAATGAGATCATAACTTTTTAAAAGATAAAAGAGTGAACATATAGGTGTGGAAAGGAGATAAAACAAAATGAATCCAGTATTTGTGATTTTGGTAATTATAGTCGCAGTTATTCTTTGGGCTTTGTTATCAATTATATATATTCCTATTGGAAAATTGATTTCAAAAGTCTGGAAGAATGTAACAAATAAAATTAATGAAAAAGATGAGAGTGAGGATAAATAAGATGAGTAAAGGAGCAGTTGGAGCAGCAGTTTTAGGAGTTTGTATTGCAGCAGGTGTTGCTGGAGGTTTTGTGTGTTCTAAAAAGATTCCAGCAGGTTACGTGGGAGTCGTTTACAATATGAGTGGAGGAATTGATGGAGAAGTTTTAACACAGGGTTGGCATTTAGTAGCACCAACCAAAAAGGTTACTACATATTCTATCGGAATCGAGCAGTCTTATCTTTCATCCGAAGAAAAGGGTGATTCTCCAAAGGACGAAAGTTTTTCTACACCAACTTCTGATGGCAAATCATTAACAGTAGATCTCGAATTTTCATATAAGTTCGATGCAGATAAGATTGCGGATACATTTATTATGTTCAAAGGACAATCTGGTAAAGAAGTGAAAGATACTTTTATTAAGCCAAAGATGAGAGCGTGGACACAAGAGGTTACAGCAAAATATCCTGTAACAGATGTATTTGGTGATAAGCGTCAGGAACTTAATGAGGCACTGGATGTTTACCTGAAAGAAAAATTCGAGCCTTATGGAATCCTGATTGACACTGTAAACTTCACTAATATTTCAACAGATAAGGAAACTTCTGCAGCGATCCAGAAGAAAGTAACAGCACAACAGGAACTAGAACTTGCTAACATTGAGCTAAGACAGCTAAAGTTGAAGCAGAAAAAGAGAAACAGGTTGCAGAAGTAAATGCTGAGAAGAAAAAGATTGAAGCAGAAGGTAATGCTGAAGCAACTAAGATTAAAGCCGCAGCACAGGCTGAAGCCAATAAAGAGATTGCTGCTTCTTTAACACCAGAACTCATCGAAAAGATTAAATATGATAAGTGGAATGGTGCACTTCCAGAAGTACAGGGAACATCCACACCGATTATTGATATGACAAAATAAAATTTAATTTCAAGAAGGACAGGAGATGAGATATATGAGAATGAACAAAAGAGAACGATATTTGAAGTATCAAGATCATTTAAAATATTTACATAAATCTAGTTCAGGATATCCTTCTCCTGTCTGGTATAAAGATAGAACATTTATTCGCAATAGAGGATGGATAGTAAATCTTAAACCGTATTATAAAAGAATGTGGAGAAGTAAAAGTTCAAAATATATAAAGAAGCAATCTCATAAAAGAGTTCGTAGATATAAAGGATATTTGCCTAAAGGTAACGGAAGTAATAAATTATATGATTTTTGGTGGGAATATTGTTAAGGAGGAATATATCTATGACTTTTAAACAGTTACAGCGCATTATTAAACAAAATAATATTCCAGAAGATGTACTTCTACGCAGTAATAGCGGATGGGAATGTTGTGCTACAGATATGAATGGAATTTATTATAACCCGAATAATAATCAGCTACATTTTACAGAATACGCCCGTGTTGAAGGAGAAAAGTATGATGAAGGTTCTGTTGGGTATCGTGATGAGTATTGTGATGGATGGATTAGAATTAAAACGGTCTATCAAATCAAATGTAAAAATATTCAAGGATTTTTCGATGGTAATGTAATGGATGATTCTGACGCAGAGTTAGTTTCTTCCTGTAATGAATATGATATTTGGAATCTATCTAAAGAATTATATGATAGATTAGTATCTTATACAGAAGATGAATGTGAAGAGGTTTGTGGAAATGATAAATGGTGGGTAAATGTGGATGACTAGGAGAATATATCTATGAAGAAACTTTGTGAGAATTGTATTAATGAATATTTATGTGACTGGACACCTGCTGGTCAGAATGATTATTGCAATGAGTGGGTGAAAGAACCAGATATTAATTTAACAAGAAAGGATGATGAGAATGAAGTTTGAGAATACAAAAGTTTATAATTTCGAAGGGGCGATCAGGGGAGCTAGAAATCCCTTAGAAAGCTGGAGTAAAAGTGATAGTATATTTGATATTCCACCACAGGGTAAAACCATTTTAGGTAAGAATGATTTAGGACTAATGCAGCGTCTTATTAAAGCTGCTGTTCATGATGGACACGAATCTCATAATAAATTCATGCGTCAGATCATGGTTTGTGTAGATATTACTGCACCAATGTACTGGTGGAGTGAGTTTGATACTTATAAAGTTGGTACAGTTGCTAATTCCACTTCTAAAATGCACAAAATCCATAGTACCCCAATTACAGAAGATTTGTTTTCATTTGATCATGTTACATTGTGTGATATTGGAAAAGCATTCTTAAACGAGCTTGAAGCACTGAGATGTAAGTTCAACGAAACAAAAGATAAAAAATATTGGTACGCACTCATTCAACTTCTTCCAGAGTCGTTCAATCAGACAAGAACAGTTACAATGAACTATGAAAACATTCGTAATATGTATTTTCAACGAAGAAATCATAAACTTACTGAATGGTCTGGGTCATTTATTGATTGGGTTAAGAGTTTACCGTATACAGAAGAATTGATTATGTATAAAGGCGAGTAAGATATGGATAATAATAAATTAAAAGATTTCTATGATGAACTTTATTGTATTCATAAGAATTATTTTCAGGATAGAACTTTTGTGGAATTTAGAACTTTATTGTATTCATAAGAATTATTTTCAGGATAGAACTTTTGTGGAATTTATGCGTATGTTTATTACAGGTGAACATGAA
>NZ_QUFZ01000048.1:0-4277 GCF_003478725.1 Clostridium sp. AF22-10 | reverse complement strand
TGGGGCTGTCCTTCAGCTTGCCGATAAAGAGCAGACTGCGGACTGCCGCCGTAATGTCGATAGACCCTAATCCCCGGTAGGTGCTTTGCGTTCCTGCGGCTTTGTTGAGGTGTCCGATCAGCACGATAGCGCACCCGGTAGCCTGTGCAATGTCTCCCAGACTGCGGAAGATGGGACGGACTTCATTTGCCCGGTTCATGTCCACATCTGCGCCCAGAAACGCCTGTACCGGATCGATGATAACCAGCCTTGCGTTGTTCTCACGGATTGCCCTTGCTATGCGCTCATCAGCAAGGGTCAGCGGCGTGTCTCTATCGTCAATGACAAGCACTCGTTCAAGGTCTGCGTCAGCTTCCATCAGTCGGGGCTTGACGGTATCACCCAGACCGTCCTCGGCGGTCTGATAGATGATATTGAAAGGCTCAAGTGTCTCCATACCGGGCAAAGGCTTTCGATTGGTGCAAGCCGCCGCAAGGCGCATGGCAAAGTAGGTCTTGCCCTCGCCGGGATTGCCCTGTATGATGGTCAGCTTTCCAAATGGGATATACGGAAACCATAGCCATTCCACGCTCGTCAGCTCCACATCAGCCATACGGAGCATTGGGACAGGCTGGGCGGTGGGCAGTTCTCGCAGCGTGATTGTCTCGGCTATGAATTTGCGGTTTGGAATATCCGCTTGCTGACGGAGAACATCGTTCCAGTCTTTCCTTGCCGGGACAAGGCAAATGACGGCGATCTCGCCGGGAATGGACTGTGCCAGTCGTGTGCAGGCTTCATTTCCAGCGGCATCGCTGTCAAGGCAGAGGAACACTTTTCGGGTGTCCTTGCGTTCAGAAAGAAAATGGTCAAGGGCTTTGCCAGAAACGCCGCCCAGGGCAAGATAGCTCCTTGTCTGCCAGTCCTGCGGATAAAGGCAGATAAAGGACAAAAGGTCTATCGGCGCTTCAAAGACAAAGAGCTGGTTGCCGTTTCCCTCATAGCGGAACGGATAGGACTTGTCAGACCCGGTAATATCCTGTCTGAATGAGTCTGCCGTTCCTCGCACATGGGCGTATCTCGGCGTACCGCTTCGGTCTCTGCCGACAAACACAACATTGTGCCGCTTTGCGTCCTCGTAAATATCCCCGGAAAGAAGAAAAGCCTCAACAAGCGTTTTGTTGAGACCTCGGCTTTCTGTGAGATATTGGATTGCTCTGTCGGCTGTCCGGTTGTGCAAGGGCAAGTGAAACGCTGTGGGCGGTGCTATGCTGGCTTCGGTCTGCCCCTCGCCGCTTTCGCCGGTCAGGAGCTGGACGGCTTCGGGAAAGGACTTGCCGTAAAACTCCATGACAAAATCAATGGGATAGCCGCCCTTGCTCTGGCTGTGGCGAAACCACTTGTTTCCCCGGACGGTCAGACTGTCATGTTCTTTCCAGCGATATTCTCGTCCGCTTTTTATCAGTGTCTCTCCCTGTGTGCGGAGAAAATCTTCCAGACTGACGGCATTTGCCCGGTCAATCTGTGCTTGGGTATAATTCATCGGGATAGTTCCTCCTTTTTCTGTCGTGTTTGGGGTCGATTTTGGAGCTTTTGTTCCTCTGTACGCTCGTTAAATCGGGCGGCAGTATCTACGCATGACTTGACCTTCCAAAGGCGGTGTAAATCGTCTCTGACAGCCTTAAACTCGCCGTAGGTGCTTTCGTGCGCCTGTTCCAGCTCGTCATACTCGTCGGACAGCTTTTTCATATCCACCTTGCCGTCCGGGAACTCCCCGGTCAGCTTTCGTCTGACGGCGTAGAACTGTATCAGTTCCGCTTCATGCTCTGCCTTGTACTTGGCTCTGGGATTCTCAAACTTGATTTTCTGCAAGCCGTCATAGACAGGCTTCAAGTTCTGGAAAGCAGCGGAGCTGTCATAGAGCCGCTTGATTGCTTTCATTCGAGCGGTCTGCTCGTCCAGCGTTTTCTTCAAGCTCTCGGTGGCAGCACTGTGTTCGCTGACACGGCGTTCCAAATCCTCAAGGGAGTAAATGCCGTTTGCCCGGAGATAATTGAAAGTATCGTTCATCTCCTTTAGGTTGCTGATTTTGCCTTTCTGGGAATATGCCCCGGCTTTGCGCTGAGTGTAATAGGCGTTCAGCAGAGAAACAAGGTCGGGTGCCTGTGGCTTGGCAAGCTCGGCTTTCATATCCGCTATCCAGCCCATAAGCGAAGTGATTTTCTTCTTGATGTCTCGAATAACGGCATTGGTGGCTTTGATCCAGCGGTTGAACTCGCCCTTTTCGGTGCGTATGCCTTTCTTCTCCATCGCCCGGACGGTTGCGCCCTCATGGACGGTGGGAAGAAGCTCCACGCCCTGACGCTCATAGCTTCGGTGGTCGATGCGAACATCAAGCCCTTTCTCTGCAAACTTGGCGTTGCATAGTTCCGCCCATGCTTCACGCCAATGTTCCAGCGTTTCGGGACTGCCCCAGTCGGTAGTGGGAACGGCATTGAACACAAACTTTCCGTCTGCGTCCCGGATACGGTTGCCGTCCTCGTCCAGCTCATACACCCGGCATTGCTTTAGTCCCCATTTGCCGTTCTGCTCGATGGGGCGGATGGGGCAAAGCACATGAAAATGCGGGTTTGGTATGCCGCCGTCCTCCCGGTCTGGCTGGTGTACGGCGAAGTCAACCACCATGCCCCGGCTCACAAAGTTCTCCAACAAAAATTGCCTTGCAAGAGCGATGTTTTCCTCAAGGGAAAATTCATTCTGCAAGGCAATGTCAAAGCTGTATGCAAGTTGGGCGTTCTTTCCACGCTCGGCTTTTTCCACGGCGTTCCATAGGGTCTGGCGGTCTGCGTATTCGGGCGGTGCATGGGACGGCAGGAGAATGTCAGAGCAGATCACGCCGCCCTTGCGGGTGTAGTCGCTGTATTCGCCGTAATACTCGCTATACAATCGCTCCCCGGCTCGGTAGGCAGCAGAAGCGATAGCGGACTGTCCTGCGCTTCGCTTAGTCTGCGTGACACTCAGATGAAATAGTGCCATCGGCTTTCAACTCCTTTCCTCCGTTCGCTTTGTTGATGTGGGTAATCGCCATGTGACGGACGGCTCGCTGGACTTCGGACAGAGAAAAGATGTGTTCCATCAGCTCTGTCATTTCGGTGCGTGTGAGATCTTTGACCTCCGGGGCAAGGCTCTCAATCGTGCCGCCCAGATTGCAAAGGCGGTGGGTGCGTTTCTTGCGTTCGCCTTTCTCATAGTGTTTCTTCCTCTGTTCCAATCTTTGGAGTTTGTGCTGTTCCTGAAGAAGCTGTGCTTCGGCTCGCTCTTTTTCGGCTCTAAGCTGTTCAAGGGTTTTCGGTTTTGTCATTGTGCTTGACCTCCTTTTTTGATAATGGGTATAAAAAAAGACCGCTGACTTTGTGCGCACACGGCGCAGGTCAACGGTCTGATTTTCGGTGTTCGTTATGTTCTAAAATCAATTCTTTGGAAGATGGTGTTTCTCAATCTCTAATGTTATGAGGGTAGCAGTCATTAGATAGAGGACGGCGATGACACATTCCAAAACAAGCGAATTGATAGGGCGAGGATAAAAATGTACTAACGCACTTACCAATAGTCTAATCGGGAAATATGTGCCTAACCATGCGGAGACTTTGTAAAACCGCTTGCGGAATTGCAATGTTCTCTCATTCTGCTCATTTGCCTTTTTTTGATATGCGTATTCAAAGCCTCCAACCATGGCAATAAAAGGAATAAAACTCAAGACACCAAAGAAAATGTTTTGCAGGATAACTACGGACATGAATTGAATTATCAACACCATCACTTCAAGAGTGATTAGAAAAATCATGATCTGGTGGATGCCGTCCGTTTTGACTTCCTTAACCTTCGGCAGGTCATTGTCGCTTTGGTATTCATCATTTAGCAAGTAGTCTGTTGTAACCTGAAACAGCCTACTGAGTTGAAGAATGTTTGTTGCATCTGGCATAGCTGTTCCCATTTCCCAACGGGAAATGGCTTGCCTTGATACTCCCAACTTATCAGCTAACTCTTCCTGTGACATTCCATTGGACTTTCTCAACCTGACAATTTTATCTGATAATTTCATAATGAAATCCTCCTTTGATTTGGTGATTTCATTATAGCAGAGAACGCTTTCAGTCACCACCACTTCAAGTTTACATTTCCGCAACATAACTTTACGCTGTGTTTTCACTTGCTGGCGGCGAACAGCATTTTATGCTGTTTGCGGACGGCAAGTCCACAAGGGATAGACGCACAAGCGTCGCAAGGGAGTGTAGCTCCCT
>NZ_QUFZ01000047.1:0-4391 GCF_003478725.1 Clostridium sp. AF22-10 | reverse complement strand
AATATTATCCCGTAAGATTTTTTCATTATGTAATTTATATGGATACATTAATAGTATGTCATCAGACGAAACATCATCAGATATTAAATGTTCCATACAAATATCTTCAAACAAATCATCCATTTTATTTACCTCACTAAATTATTCTCTTAATTCAAATAGCTTTTCTACTGCTCTTACTCTCTTATTGTTATCAATCGTTCTCTTAACTTCCTGCTGCCAAATGCATTCCCATTCTGAAGGAGCTTCATGCTCACTGACTAAGACAACATTCTTTTCGCTCATCTTCTCAGCCCAATTCCAGAACCTGTCATAATCAAAATTCTTACTTGATCCATATTGTTTCGTACCCTTATATGGAATATCGCAATAAAATAAGCAGTCAACTTTATCAGAATACAACTCTTCATAATCTCCATATTGGTACTGAATATCTTCTAATCTTGGAATCTGCTCTAACAAATTTCTCTTAGCTTCATCGTAATAATTTCTTTCAGTTCCAGCTTTCGTATGAACAACGCCTGAGTAGCCGCCATCAAAGAATCTTCCATTATAGCTTGAAAGAAAACCTACTGCACCAATATACCAATCAGGATATTGGGATGATCTTTTATTAAAACACTCTCTTACATCTGAGTAATGTTCTTTTGTAATAAGTTCTGGGAGATTTTGAATCTGATTTATATTCTTGAACATTTCGATAAGATACTTATGATTATCAGATGCGATTTTTGTGTCACACTGAACTTTGTCGATTACATTACAACCACCGCAAAATGGCTCTATGTATGTTTTTATATTATAATCTCGCAATCTTTCTTGAATAATCGGTAAAATGTTATCAACTATTCGAGACTTTGAACCCATATATTTCATTTAATCTAATCAGAGCGATATATCTTTAAGGCTGCCACTCACTCCTTTCGTATTAATATTCTCTTTAATTATTCTCCTTCTGTTCGACATTGAACGTGTAATCATTCCAATACAAATCATCAATATCCTTGCTTGCCATTTCAAATGGTACTTTATATTCTGTAATCAGATATGATCTTAATTCTCCCATGTCAGAAAACTCTTTTCTTTCTACTTCTCTTGTACTATATCTGTCATCATAATCTTCTTCTACAATAAGAGTAAGTACATTAGATGTCATACCAAGTAGCTTCAGAATTTCTTTAGCATTTGAATCATCCGTCATTTCAGATAAAAGAGGTTTAATGAACTGATTTTTCTTAATCTCATTAATTATCTCATCATTGCCAGTCACATGATTGATTACTTCTAATGCAAAATCAGACCATTTCAGCCTCAATAATCTTTCAATAAATCGTCCTAAATATGAATTTGGCGTATCGTGCAACTGAACAATTCCAGTATTAATCAACTCTTTTGCATAATCATGTGTCTTTTTTAAGTCATAGAAACTTGTTACTCTTGCAGGATCAAATGAATATCCACTATCAAAAGGATGAATCATATCACATAAGTAATGTTTACTCTTAGTCATTTTATTGAGCTTATCCAATATTTCAAATGCCTTTTCTTTGTAGCCAGAATTACCTAATGTACCATTGTAAAATATCTTGTCCTCTAAATTGAAATAGTCGTAATGTTTTACAATGTTCTCAAGCAATTCATCAGCAGTTTTAATTTCTTTCTCTACTCGAAACTCTGATACATAATATTTACAATATGCATCCTGTTCACTCTGTAATGGCTCTATGTAAAATATTCTGTTTCGTTCAGGAATGCCGTCAAACAACATTCTAACTGCGAACTCATCCGTGCAATCAGTCTTGATTTTATTGTTGTATAGGTTCACATAACCAGACTCAAGTGTTGTAATGCACTCTTCATATTTTATCGTGTCTTCTTTATACTTTTTATTCTGTTCTGCCGTAACCTTTTTCTTGCCATTCTCAGGTGTTGGCTTATTTGGTTTCGACATTATGATATATTTACAACTTGATGAAAAATTACTTGCATTCCTTTTCTCTAAAGGAAAATGATAATATGCCATTGTTTGCCTCCTTTCTTGTCTTAATATCACTCCGAATGAAAGATTTCTTTCAATGTATTATTGCCGCAATTGCTCATTTATGTATTCTCCCAGTCTAATTTCTGACCACAATCTTTACAAAAAGAGCCACTATGTACAACACGCTTACAGTTAGGACACCAAAATGTACCTCTAAGAAATTTTGCATTATCTATAATATCAATGTATTTTTCATAATCAATAGATATTGGTTTCTTCGGTATCTGCTTTTCGAGTGCTTTCATTGCCATTCCATAAGCATTTTCAAAAGAAAATGCCCATGAAGTATCACATGGGATTGCTTTACCGAGTTCATTACAATCATATTTTAGTTCTTCGATAGCTTCACTTTCTGTCATTTGTCACCTCCTAAATTACCAAGAAACTTCGGTTTACTTTGTTTTATTCTCCAATTTCAACTATCTGTTTTGCATTAATATCATAGGTGCATAACTTACCATTCTCTGAATAATATGGTGACATATAACCATAACCCGAATTTCCTTTGAATTCACTGAATGCTATATAAACGATATGTGTAGTGGCATAATAATATAAATCATTTTCACCTTCTATCAAAACGAGCTTTGAAGGATTATTATAATTTTCACTACCTAAAGCAGTACATCCAGTCATTCCAAAATATAATGTCAATCCTAATGCAACTGCTAAAATTTTCTTCTTCATATGGTTTATTCGTCCTCCTTCAATACAAGAATTGCTTTATAGTATCTACTATTGCATGAGCTAGATTATATCTTGTACCCTTCGTCTATATAATCATTCATGACTTTTTCGAAATCCTTGTTGTTTTCCATTTCTAAAATTACACATTTCTTCATATGGCTTATTCTCCCAACTCTTTTAGTGCATTAACAAGTTCAGCGAGTCTGGATTTTCAGGATGCTCCTTTGCCATCTTTTCATATAAAGCAATATTATTCATCTTTTCAATCTCAGACTTTAGCTCCTTCTCAATAGAAGCTTTCTGCTTTGAAATTTCTTTCTGACGATTTTCCTCATCAATTCTTGCATTGTATGCGTTCATATTAACTACACCGACAACCTGAGCTGTCACACCTTTACCATATTCTTCGACTGTCTTAATTTCTTTTAAAATTCCAAGAACTCTGTTGTTTTTCCCTCTTGCATTTACAATCAGATATAACGGATGGTTGGTATCATACTTAACAATTTCATTAATATCTTCATCGTATAAAGCAAATCCATAATCCTTCTTATTGTAATCCTCTACTAAATTTACAATCGCCACTTTATTAAATCCTGTCATTTTATTCTCCTTTAATTCATTTATATCTATATAAAGTCCACCAATTGTATTTGTCACTAATAATAGCATAAAGAATTTAAAGCTATCTGTTTCTGATAATTTACCATAAAGCATAGCTCCAATATCAATTATTAATAGACCAACTATGTTAATCAAAAAACTCACTAAATTGTACCTCCTGTTATATTATTCTCTGCTTGATATGGATCAGATTCCCATTTTGCACCACATGTTAGACAAGAAAAACAATCCACTTGATAATACTTATTTTTTTCTGTATGAAAAAAATTGTACAATATACCACTATCTGATTTATATTTTCCATACCAATTCCTGCAAATTCCAGAAACTATTCCTTTATTTGTTATACCACGTTCAATATAAAATAAATGACTTTTATTTTCTCTACAACACGGACATATATCGCATCCTGCTAATGCTGCCTCTCTGACTTGATTTTCTTTTAGTGCTTCTACTTTAGTTTTAATTATTTTCATAAGTTATTTTAAATACACTCCTATTTTTGCTTTTAATTCATCTGGCTTGTCAAATTATCAAACTCGATCTTCCCAAATTTTCCATGAGAAAATTCTTCATAATATTTTTCTTAACCAATAATTGCGCCACAACTATTTTCAATTCTATAATCATAATTGCCTTCAGGTTTATCTGATAATAAAAAATAAAATGATGCTCCACCAAACCAACTATCAAGATGAATATATTTACCAATACTTTCTTCAAAAGTTCCAATACGATCTCCTTTAATTGATGTATTTTCAACATAATACTTCAAATAATCATATTGTTCTTTGGTCTTAATCTTTCCAGTTGGTCGGCATTCTAAATCTACCCAAACACCAATTTTTTCTTTTGCTTCTGAAAATAACATTTTAATCCCCCACTTTTTTACGTTCTAATAAACTCTATAGACCCGTCAGTATAACATTTTGTTTTCCAACCTTTTGTTTCAACCATAATCTGTTATATCCATATCTCTTGATCCACTTTTTATTAATTCTCTTCTTTTTATGTCTTCTTATCTGAACATATTTTATAT
>NZ_QUFZ01000046.1:0-4969 GCF_003478725.1 Clostridium sp. AF22-10 | reverse complement strand
CTGTTACCATTTTGTAATTTAATATCCATTAAATCTTTTCTCCTAAATCTTCTTACAATCAATTAAAGTTAAAATATAAGTATTTGCATATGTTAAATATTTTACATTTAATCTTCCATCTTCAATAATCTCATCCATCCATTTGTCCCAATTTATATTTAACATTTTACAAAAATCTTCTCCACTTCCACGAAGCCAACATCTTCCAATCCATTCTGCTTTCATATCTCTAGCTGGAACAATGAGTGTAAATGGAATTTCAGCTTCTAATAAAGCCTCTCTAACTTCTTTATGACTGCTCACAAAAATGTAATCAACTTTTCCAATATTCTCTTTGATATGTTCAATATAGTTTTTGGGAAACTCTGGATTACGGACTTTGATTAAATCATCTTCAATAGCAGTCATATACCATGTCTTTGACATTTTTCTTGGAACACTACTCCAAATTTCTGCTGCCTTTTCTAATTCTTCTTCTGTTCGTTTTCTTTCCATCCAGCTAAAATTACTATTATCGCTATCCAGAGCAATTAATCCTCTTTTATTTAATTCTTCGACTGCATATGTTTTTCCACATGCAGGAAATGCAGAAATAATCTTTGTATCTTTAATCGTAGTCTCTCGTTTTTGATTTTTGAACCAATTTTTTAATTCCTTTTCTGGGAAATTTTCATGCTCGCGCAAACTTAAATCATATAGAAATCCATTGCTTAAATCATTTGTTAAATAATCTAAACAATCATTCCAACCTTTATTTAATACATTCTTATCAATCATCTGACTCATTCTCTTCACCATCCTTATATAACATTCTAGGATATTCCTCAAAAATAAAGATACTATTTAATGTAATAACATGTACTTCTATAGTCAAATCACCAGTTTGTACTACATTAACCTTCTTCACCGTACTTGTTCTTACCCAGCCACCATTTTTATAAGGTGTTCCATCAGAATCATATTCATATCTACAATACATTGGATAACCAGGTTCGATATCCTTAATTGAGAATCTTACAATTCTACCAATTCTTCTTACATAATCTTCTTCTATTCTATCTTCTCCATATGGTCCAGCAGAACCGTTATATTTAATAGCTTTAATTTTGTATAACATTACCTATCACCACACTTATATATTCGCCTATACTTTATTCCAATCAATATCTTCTTTTAATAATTTTAAAAATTCCAATAAATCATCATATGTAAATTTACAGTTATTACACCAATTACTCCGTCCAAGATGTTTATACCAATTGATTGATACACCACTTTCAAAATGTATGATGTGAAATTCATCGCTATTTCTACATAAGATAAATTCGTCAGTATATTGCGGATATCCACACATAACTTCTATATTTTCAATTTGATCTTTATTAAAAATCTTATAAAAAGCTCTAACAAAATCATCTCTATCAAAAGTTAGTCCTTTTAATACTTTAAATTTTTCATACATAGTATCAACCTCCTTGATGATAGATGAGGATGATAGATAATTTTCACCCTCATCTATATATTCTTCCATTATCTAATTCTAAGTCCTTCTCCTTGTGGTTCTAAATGACACCACTCACAATGTAAAGATCCATCCTGACCATCATATCCATTATCTTTGAGATAATCTCTCAAAGCATCTCCATTTACTACATCTGGCTGAGAAATTCTAAATTCTTTTGGAAGATTTTTTACATCCACATCCACAACAAGTTTTCTTTTGCCACCATTTTTCTGAATATTAAATGAAAATAACTCTGTGGTAAATTTTCGTTTTCCTGTTAGCTCCATGCAAGTTTTAAGATTTTCTTTTAACCATTTGATACGGTTTTCAAATGTCTTTTGTCTAGCTTTGAGTCTATTGTTTTCTTTCTCTATACCTTCGATATCCATCTCTAAATTTTTAATAATCTTGGCATAACCATCGGCTTTTTCCTCAATTTCGCACTCTACTCCTTCAAGAGTATCCATGATGATCTGCTCATCAACTTCATCGTCCTCAAACATATTTAATAGTTCTAAAAACTGTCCAGTTAATTCATATAACTTCATCTATATATTCTCCTATTTATCATTTGATTTTTTATACTTTTCAATTAACATGTCTTTTAAAAATGTCTGTTTTGTATTAGTTTCTTTTGTTTGGATTGCCTTTCGAATAGCATAATTATTACCAACTAGAACACAATATTTTTTAGCTCTGGTAATACCAGTATAAAGTAATTCACAATTGTTCATGACATAACTACTAGAATCTAGTGCTACGATGGTTGATAAATAACCAGATCCTTGAGATTTATGTATACTACAGGCATAAGCTAATTCAAGACTCTTAGTATCTTTTTTATCTAATACGACTTCTCCAATTCCATCGAAATCAACGGTCACATAGCCATCATCTGTAATTTCTTTTATAATCCCCATGTTGCCATTGAAAATTGGACAAGAATTACCATCGACATCGACAGATTGATAATTATTCTTAGTATTTATGACTTTATCATTAACACGGATCACATATTCCCTTGCGTTTTCAGGGTTTTTTAAGGTTCCTTTTTGTAATGAAATCACGATTTCATTGCCCTCGGTAAATTTAGGGTTATAAATCTCCTGCAAGCGAGTATTTAGGTTATAACAAGATAAATCTCCTCTCATCCGCATTGGAACACAAACCTGTACTTCCATGATGTTGTTAAATTTCTGCATCTCAGTTTGAAAATGGGAAATAACACGATCTGACAATGATTCTTTCGTATTAGAAATATCTAATTCCATATCTTTTAATTCTCCAAGAACTTCATTACCCTCAAATTTAACATCGAAGATTTGTTCCTGTTTAGCAACCTTCATTGAAGTAGGAATAATACCACTTCTGAGAGCTTGTCTATGCGGCTTGGTTAATCTAACAACAGGAAGTACACCACTATCAAGAATATCTGCGAACACCTGACAATTTCCAATAGGAGTAAGCTGCTGAACATCACCCATAATAATTATTTTTGCTCCAGTTGGAATAGCTTCAAGAAGTGCTAAAAACAGAACACCATTAATCATAGTCGCTTCATCAATGAGAACAATATCTACAGGTAGCTTATTTCCTTTTCCAAATGTAAATTTTCCGTTCTGATATCCTAATGCTCTGTGAATTGTACTCGCTGGAAGTCCAGTTGCTTCAGTAATTCTTACACTCGCTTTACCAGATAAAGCACAAGCTAAAATCTCATATCCTGAATAAAGCGAACAAATACCATTAGCAGTCGAAGTTTTACCTACGCCAGCCCCACCAGTCAAAGCCATTACATGATTATCAAGGCTTAATTTAATAGCTGCTTTCTGCTCATCAGTAAATTCAAAACCCTGAGATTCCTCTGTTCTTTCTACAATTTTCTCCCAGTTTTCAATATTGAAAGATTTTGGTATATACTCATTTGGATTATCTGGTTTTACTTCTTCTCCATCTTCAATAACTGTAGCTCTACCATTTTGAATACGAATAAGTTCTTTTGCTATATTAGATTCCAGATCATAGAATTTTTTTAATGCAATTTTCAAGCCATTATCAATGACTACCACATTTTTATCTTCTATCATTTTGGCAGCGACATTGTTTACTACATCTTCTGGAACATATCCTAATGTATCATAAAGTGCTTTCATGAGTTCTTGATAACCCAAATAGCTTTTTCCAAATTCTCCTTGCTCATTAAGATAGTGAAGTAAGAAGCCTTTTATTCTTCTATGATCAAATTGTCCTATTCCAACTTTACAAGCAACTTCGTCAGCCTTTTTAAATCCCACTCCATCTACTCTGACTAAATCGTATGGATTATTCCTAACCACATCTATAACCGTATCAGGAGAATGATAGAAATCTACTAATTTCTTAATGAATGTATGAGTTAATCCTAACTTTCCCAATTCCATATAAATAGCACTATAATCTTTTGATTCCTCATATTCGTCAATTAATCTTAGGGCTACTTGATTACCAATACCTCTAATTTTCATCAATGATTCTATGTCTCGATTTTCCAAAAGTGAAATCACATCATCATATTTATCAAATAACTTGTCTACTAAATTTTCGTTGATTACATTCTTTAGAAATTCTTTTTGTTTATCTTTACTTGAAATATCAATACATTTACTCATATATAGAATTTCATATGTGTCTCCATACTGTTCATTATGTTCAGCAAGTTTGCAGTATACTTTGTATGTTGTACCATATTCTACTGTTGGACAATTACCTTTGAGTTTAATGTAATCTCCGTAGTATTCTGTCCCTTCTAACATTTTAGTAACGGCTACTTTTAAAATTCCAAAGTCTCCACTTTTGATTTTTTTAGAATACTTTGGATAGAAAATTCTATCCAAAGTGCATTCAAATTTTAAAACTTTTTCTTCTTCCACTAGCTAACCTCACAATCTGTAATCAGTGAATTAGATTTTTTGTATTTACGGAAAATAATATCGTATTGAGTAATCATGTCATATTCTTTATCAATATCTGCAACTACAATATTTTTTCCATCATCATCTTTTCCAATGATTTTTTCTCCAAATACTTTCTCGATTTTCTTAGCATCTATAATATCTCCATCTTGTAGAGGTAAGATTTTAAATATTTCTTTCTTCACCTTTACATATTTATATTCTCCTATTCCAATATCATAAACAACAAGGTTTGGAGCAATGACGTTTCTGGTATTTAGAATAAATAACTTGTCATGCATAAATGGATCAACATATCTAACTTCGTCAAATTTCTTTACTTGAGCTTCCATGATTTCAAATGCATTAAGATGTTCATCTGGAATAAGATTAAAAATTTCAAGAAGAGCTTTACGAGAATCAAGATTATTATAAGATTTTCCAGTTTTAGATAATTCAGAGTTTGAATAATTATGTTTTTTTATTTTATCATCCTTGATTTTTTTTATCTAATGTGCTAACTGTTATCTTATTT
>NZ_QUFZ01000045.1:0-5037 GCF_003478725.1 Clostridium sp. AF22-10 | reverse complement strand
TTTGGATTTTATCTAACCAAAATTCAAGATAATTCATAGGACAATTAAGTTCTGTATTAATTCTTTGTTTTAGTTTGTTTTTTGATTTATCAATATCTTCTTGCGGTTTGGATTTTATCTAACCAAAATTCAAGATAATTCATAGGACAATTAAGTTCTGTATTAATTCTTTGTTTTAGTTTGTTTTTTGATTTATCAATATCTTCTTGCGGTAAATCTTTCCCGTTTTTAGTATATTTAATCTCTCTTGTATACTTCATAAATTCTGGAAAGTCACATTTGAAACTTTTTATCGTCTCGCCTGTTTTCGGATCTTTCATTTCTTTTCTTAAAATCATACATCCCATTCTGCTAATTCTATCAATCTCTTTATTCCCGTCAATTTCATATTCTCTTTTACATCCGTCAATTATTAACTGCGCTACTACAGACAAAATAACAAAATTATCATATAGTTCTTTTATTGTATCCTTATCTGGTTTTTCTTTTTCTAGTTCAGTCCAATAGTATGTCATTGCTAACTGAGCAAGATTACTTGAATATCCGATTCCCATTTGAGATTTTGAAAATTTATTATCCATAGCAGCATAATCTTTTTTTGTGTTATTGTATGTAATTCCTGATTCATTAAGCGCGTTTACAATTGTAGGATACTTTTCATAACATTCTTTTGCACATCTAACCATAGTAGGTTGGTTCGTTACTAAAAAGAAATCGGAATCAAAATCACATCCATTTGCACGATCCTGTATATCGGTATGAATACAATTAACTGCAAGAATATTTTTACTAAATGGGAAATATTCTTTCATTTCCTTGGAATACATATTATGAAGATAACATACATTGTTTGGGGAATTATGAGGATTTCTGAAGGCTGCTAAATATTCATCATTTTCAAATCTAGTAGTATAACATTGAATAGCTCCATCTTCAGGTTTTAATGTAGGGTCATTATTAAAATTCTCACCAACAGAATAAAGTAGTAGTGCATATGGATTACCGCAAACCGTAAGATTATCGCCATTAACCATAATCTTACCTTTTCTTAATCTGAACACATATTGTTTGATGATTTCTTTCTTCTCATATCTAAAAAACTTACTATTGGCGAAATCATGATTCTGATTATATAAATCTGCAAGCATCTCATAATGATTTACTTCTGTGGCATTTTTTCTAAGAAACTTTTCAAATAAATCATTATCTGTCTTTAAAGCCTCTATGTAATCAATACTTGTTTTAGCAATATTTCTTACATCATTCAGAGAACATGGAAGAGTATTAATCATCTGATAACTCAACTGCTGTAAATCTCCAAGCTTACTAGGGTGATCTGTTTTAACTATTCCCCAGACATTACTATCTGCTCTGACGCGTTCACACCAATATTCATATGCTTCGGTTATATTATTACCCATTAATGAAGCAAATTTCTTCCATTTAATCGCATTGTCAGTCGTGATAATCTTAATATCTTTTAAATAATGCCATTTACCAAACATATCTTGAATTTGATATGTTTCATAATCATGACCATTATCTAAACACCATTTTTTAAAAAACTTCTGTAAATAAGATTTAAACGCACATGCTTTAAAAAGATGCATTCTTAATAATGCCATTCCATTAATATATGATGGTAATTCCAAATATGTTGGATCTGCTTCAATTAAAGCCATTCCATCCCATAATGTATTTTTAACTTTACATTCTTCTGTGTCAACCACACATTTTTTTAATTTCTTCTTTTCGGGCTTGTTTTCTTTATGGTCATTATCATTGTTTGTATCATCATTACTGTTATCATTATTCTCATCTGGGTCATATTCTTCACACCTGACAATATTTGCAATGGTTTTAAAAAATGAATCCTGGTCTTTTAGAATTAATACATCTTCTACAGGAATATGAATTGTTCCAACAATAGTAGAAGTGGTTAAAGGAGCATAGGCAGACATTTCGACAATCTTAGCATTATCCTTTTCCATTTTCTTTCCAAGACCAATCGTGAGCCAATCATAAGCCATATCATAAAGCTTTTCATTTATAAAAATAACCTGTCCGACTTTTGCCTTAGCGCTAGTTCGAAAAAGCATTTCATATCTGATAGGTTCCTTTTTTACAGTTCCATCCTTCATCTTTTTGGTGTATGTGATTGTTACACCATTTTCGTAAAAATATTCCCTAATTTCATCCTTGCTTTTTTCATCATATAATTCTCGCCTAGCATCTACTTTTTTGATAGCTTTTTCAAGTCTATCTTTTAATTCTCCATCTGCTTCAGAATGAAGTTTTACCAATCTAGCATGTTCATCCTCATATGATCTACTCCCGTAATCATAATTCAAACACACAATATCTCTAGTAGATTCATTTTTATATACATTTAATCCATTCTTTTGAAGAAAGAAGCTGAATAAACTATTGTTAAACATTGCATCTGTGTATGTAAAATAATCTCTTGTTCCAAGATTAACATCATATAACATACCAGCATTTATATTCTTGATTTTAATTCCAAATTCACTCATATAATATTACTAACACCACCTAATCCTTTCATACTTCGAGGAACTCAACAAACACTCCTCATATCTATATTCGCCACACACTCATAAACAAAACCATCATTTGTTGTATAGTAAATATCTTTAATCCCCAAATCTTTAATCGCAGCCATACAAGAAGGGCATGGTCTACCAATCCCAAAAGGTCGATCATTTCTCATTCTGTAAATATATAATTTCACTTTTGAAAAATTGATTTCAAGATTTTTGATTTGATTAAGACAGTTAATTTCTGCATGAAGTTTCGGAAGCATTGAATCAGAATGTGTACGATATTTATTATAGAACTGCTGCGTAGGATGGGTTTTATTAGAATTGCATCCTAAACCAATTATTTGTCCCTGATAGACAGCTACACATCCTATATGAGGATTTTTATAATCAGATATATTTGCAACATCCCTAGCTTTCTTAAAAAACTTATAATCTGAATTATATAACATTATGCATTCGTCCTGATTAGTCTCTCTTTAAATTTCGTAGTAACCTTTTTATAATTTTGACACCATGAATCGAAAGAGTGGTCACGGGATATTCTATCAGCTCTACGACTTCTGATTTCGTACTTACCAGTTGGGTGACAAGTGTAAAAATCTGATTCTAAAATAATTCCTCCATACGTTCTATGATCTAAGTATGTAATAGTCTTTGTTGTCTGCATTTTATGTATTATGTCTCCTTTTAATGTAAGTGGAAGAGTAGAAGATGATAATATTTTCTACTCTTCATATAAAAATATTAAGCTACAGTAATATTAAAATATCTTTCGTAAGCATGTACTAATTTATTATTCGCAAACTCATTATTCTGATAAGTTTTATGTAATGCCTCTACACACCAAGATGTATCAATAATATTGAAATTTCGAATATACTCTAATGCTTCTGGAAGTTTATCTGGTTCAATATCAGCGTATCTCATTACATCAAATTTCTTTAAATATCCTTTTCTCATAGAACCCTGATAGAATGAAATAAATAATTTGTATTTATCTTCTTTAGAGTCACCTAATAATTCGCGCATTCTTCTATAACGTGCTTTTGTTAATCTATCAGCATCTGTTTTACTAAGTCCGCGTTCATCTAATTTTTCTTTAATTGTTGACTCAATTTTACTTGAAATATTACTTGTAACAGCGGTGGTGACATTAGCTTCAATTTCTTTACCAGTAGCAACCATTTCTATTTTCACCTGATTGCTAATTTGATTTTGAAGTCCATTAATAATTTTCCCAAGAACTCCATTCGTGATTTGAAGTGATTCATTTGTTCCACGAAGAGACCTAGCAATATCTCCTGTTAGTTCTTCCAAATTTAATACTTTTGTTTCTAATACTGTGTTCATAATAATTTTCTCCTTTACATTTCAATAATTTCTTTTTCCGTGTTAATAGTTTTCAAAATTCTATCAGCCCATTTTTTCACTGAATTAATACATCTTTCATACTCAATGCGAGTTGCATTTGGAATATCATTAAAGCTTTCAGCCATATAATCGTATTTTGACATTTCTTTTACAAAATCTAACATCTTCAATGTAATTTCACTACAATGAGAAACCAATTCATAATTTGTACTTGTTCCAAGTGCTGTGCTAATCATTTTTTCCTTCTCAATTAGGTTAGCTGACATATTAATATTCTCTTTTGTCTTTTCTTCAAGTTTCTCTTGAAGAGTTTTGATTTTGTCTAAAGTCTCTGGACGATCGATTTCTTTGGTAACAATTTCCGTTTTTGTTCCCTGCTGGACTAGCTCACTGATACGAAGCTTATATTGTCTTGCAGCTTCATCCATCTCTTTCTGAGTATATTTTTTGCCCGAAAGTTTTAAATTCTCACATTCTTTTTTTAATTCTTCATTTTCAGAAATATACTTTTGAATCTCTTTACTTGTATATTTTTTAGTAACATCTAGCTTTTCAATTAATCTTTCCTGTTCTTCTTCAGATAAAGAAGAAATAATATCCGCTGCAACTGTCTTGGAAAACACACCTTTATCCAGACAATCCTTCATGTCCTCTGTAAGATTACGTTCTATGGAAAGAGCGCGTTTTAAGTTTGTTTTTGATGTGCCAAGCTGGGATGCTATTTCTGAGAGAGACATTTGAGCAGAGAGTCCATTATGGACTCTCTGGTGTCCACCACCAATTTCTCCATGCTTAAACCCACACAATCTCACATACTCATCAGCGACTTTTCTCTGTTTTCTATCATCATTTTTGCTTCTACCAAAATTGGCTGCGAGAAGAACTTTGAGTTTCTTATCTTCATCAATTAAATCTTCTCTAATTCTAATAGGAACCAATTTTATCCCTAACTCTTTAGCTGCTTTATATCGCTGATGTCCAGATATAATAGTCATATCTGGAGCAACGATAATTTCTGAAATAATTCCTTCTTCTTTAATGGAATTTTTAAATTCTTCATATTCTTTTCCAGAGATATCATCAAAAATTCTGTATTTCTTGG
>NZ_QUFZ01000044.1:0-5414 GCF_003478725.1 Clostridium sp. AF22-10 | reverse complement strand
TGATGCTTTAGCACTCTCCTATTCTGAGTGCTTTATTATTTTTAGAAAGGAGGATGTAATCAAACTTGAACAATAGACTTTTAACTTTAGATGATTTATATAACTTTTATAGCAAATATAAAAAGTCTGTGAAATTTAATGCTTATAAAAATGATGAACCTGTTGTAGTTCAAATTGGTGGTTCTTTAAAATTTGAAGAAGAAAAAGAATCATATATTGCAGGACTTACGCGGTGTCGTTTACAAGCTTGTCATACAGAAACAAATCTTAATAAATCTACTATCAGTTACGAAGTAATGGAACAAAAATTACTTCCGTCATTTAAGAATCGTCCAATTTTAGGTTTTATTCATACAGTAAACGGTGAACCATGTTTTTATGGTCATAATGCTCATGAAGAAAATGGCGACATTGTTTATGATGAAATTGCCGTTGGGAACATTCCAGAGACGAATAATGCTACTCTTGAATATGATGAGGAAAATGAACGTTACAATGTGATGATCGATGGATATTTATATGATGAGTATACAAAAGCCACAGAGATTGTAAATAGAGAAGGTGAATGCCCTTGCTCTGTAGAAATTTCTATTTTATCAATGACATGGAATGCCAAGGATAAAACATTGCATATTGAAGATGGATATTTTTCTGGTGTAACGATTCTTGGATATGACGAAAATGGAAAAAAGGTAAAACCTGGTATGGCAGGTTCTAACATTAAATTAAAAGATTTTTCACAGGCAAAAAATTCTGTTTTAAATGATCTGTCAGATATAGAAGAATCCAAATTATTAGAAATGTTAAATAAATTAAATGATACCTTATCTAATTTTAGCAGAGAACCAGAGAAAGGAGGACAACCAAAAACTGACATGACAAAATTTGAAGAGTTACTTAAAAAATATAATAAAACTGTCGAAGATGTAGATTTCGAATATGAAAATATGTCTGATGAAGAGTTAGAAAAAATGTTTTCTGAGAAATTTGAAAAAGAACCTGATGATCCAGACCAAGATCCTGAACCAAAATCTAATCCAGATGATAAAGGCGAACCAGATGAGCCTGAAAAGAACCCAAATGATGAGCCAAAAAAATATACGAAACAGTTTGAACTCTCCCATGAAGATATTCAATGTGCTTTATATGAGCTTCTAAAACCTTTAGAAGATACTTTAAATGAATGGTATTGGATTGTAAATGTATATGATGATTATTTTATTTACAGTGGTTATGGTTGTAAGTTCTATAAACAAAAATATACAAAGACAGGTGATGTAGTCGCTCTTGACGGAGAACGTTTGGAAGTATTTAGTGAGTTCTTAACCGAAGAAGAGCTTAATGAGCTTGATAATATGAGAAAGAATTATTCTTTAGTTACAGAGAAATTAGCCGCATATGAGGAAGCTGAAAGTATTGCAGATAAAATGACTGTATTTAATGACGAAGCTTATACAAGTTATCTTGAGACTGAGGAATTTAAGTCTCTGATGGAGAAGGAAACTGTAAAGAAATTCACTAAAGAAGAGCTTGCTGAAAAGGTAGATGCAGCATTAGGTAAATTAGTAAAAGAAAATAAAACATTCTCTATGAAATTTCAACAGAAAGAAGAAAAAAGACCATCTTTTCTAGCTTTTGCTAAACCTGATACAAATTCATCTTTCTTAGATGGATTACTTAAAAAATAAAATATTATTCTATTTTTGAGATCGCATAATGCGGTCTTTAATTTTTATAAGGAGGAAATTTTAATGATTTATACAAATCTAAAAGCTAAAGAGCGTAAGCTCATGGCATCTTTGAGTCCTCTCTACTTCTGGCTACAGACGTTGGAGATCTTTATGACGCTTTAGTTCGTGATGAACATGATAAGGAAATTGATGTAGATAATGGTGTGGCAATTGCAGTTGGTGATTATACAGGCAATGGTCTACAGGAAAGATATGCAAAGATTGCAGGTGTTAAAGATAAGATCGCTGTTACTGGCGCACCAGCTAATGTAAAAACTGCTCTTACTACAGAAGAGGCACAGAGCTATAACTACACCAATCCAGCAGGTAAACCTGTCAAGGCATATCAGATTCAGGAGCCATCTGTACACACTGATATCTTTGGCGTAGCAGCTTATCAATTCACTGACGATACTGCATCTAAAGTTAAGCAGAATGCTTTGGTTGTAGTTGATGGTAAGGGTATGTGGGAAGCACATGATGTTGACGAGCTTGAAACTCTAAAGGGAACTAATGGTTTTGTGGGTAAAATCCATAGTATTTCTGTTGGTACATATTACAACATTGTTCGTATTCAGTCCCTTCAGAATAAGACGATTGCGTAAGAAGGGAGGAATTAATAAACTATGAGAGATATTACGTGTTTTTCTGCTAATTTTTTAGCACAGTTTGAAAATGATTATAATAATGTACTTAAATTTAATGGTCTAATGATGGATGCAGCTCATTCTGTATATTCTCAGTATTCTAAAGAAGAGACGGATGTAATCATTAGAAACCAGTGTGATCGTATTCTGGGTATTAATTTTAAAGAAGCTACTCCAATGAAGCGTAGACAGGCTTGGAGAGATCATAATAAAGAGATGGCAACTCTGTTTGAGGATGTGCTTGTTGATAGAATGACATCTGGATGGAATGAGTCTAATGCTCGTTTTATGCAGTTTGTTCAGGAAGTAAACCTCGCAGATGGTGATGCTAATGAATTCTTTGTAAATGACAATTCTCTACTGACTGTATCTAAATTCTCTGGAGATCATCATAACGTGCTACGTCAAGCTGTTAAGCCTGGTAAGGCATTCTCTATTGATACATCTTTCTATACCATTAAGGTATACACGGATTTCGTTCTATTCCAGACAGGTAGAATTGATTTTGCTGATTTAGTAGCAAGAATGTATACAGCTATTGAACAGTATAGATATGCCGCTCTTAATACTGCATTTATGTCTATGGACGCTTCTCTTCCAACTGACATGGTTCTTGATACAGCAGTGTCTGAGGCTACAAAGAGTGCAATTATTGATCATATTGAAAAGGTAGTAGCTGCAACTGGTAAGAATGTAATGCTAGTTGGTGCTAGATCCGCCATTCAGAAACTTCAGAGCACAATTAATTATAACCTGTTCTCTGATGATATGAAGAATGAAAGATTCCAGAATGGTATTCTTGGTTCTTGGGAAGGTTATGAGTGTCTTGCTCTTAACCGTGTAAATATTCCGGGTACTAGAGACAGTGTATTCACAGCGGAAGATTTAAAGAAGATTTATATTCTTCCAATTGATCCAGAGTTCAAACCAATTAAGAGAGTAAACGAAGGTGATGTAGCTTACTATGAAACTGGCATGGATGGTCTAAAGAAAGATATGACCATTGATGCAGAAATCGTTTACAAAGAGGGTATTGGTGTTGTAATCGATGAACTGTTTGGTGAAATTAAAATTACTGCCTAACTAATGTAAATATTTAGAAGAGTAGTTTGTACTACTCTTCTATTTTTAAGGAGATAAATGGATAAATGAAGGTATTAGATTTAGCAAAAGAATTTGATGTAACAACCAAAGAATTAATTACTTTCTTCAAGGAAAATGGTTTTAAAGTATCTAGCCATATGCAGAAAGTAACTGATGAGATGTATGTTTTTGCAAAAAAGAATTTCGAACCATCTAATCAGATAAAAGAAGAAGATAAGACGGAAGAAACTGTAGATGTAAAGAAGGTTGTAGAAAAAACCATCTTATATAAAGCATTTGCTCCAGATGAAGAAATTCCATGTAAAAGTGTAACGCCGTGGAAATTAATTGCTCCGGGTGTTGATAAAAATACAATTTATTCTTGGAATAATTTTGGTGATATTGAGTATTTAAAGTTTCGTGACTTACAGGCTCTTAGAAAAACCGAATATGTTACTAAGCCTAAATTTTTAATTATGGATGAAAATCTTAGAGAACAGTGGAAACGTGAACTTGATGGAGTTTATAAATATTTTGAAAATATTGATTACCCAGAAGAATTTTTTGATATACCAGATGATGAGTTTATTAATCTTCTAAAAACTGCTCCATCATGGCTAAGTGAGATCATTAAATCCACCGCAATATCTATGATTAAAAATGAGAACTATCCGTCAATTGGTAAAATTAAAATTATTGATGATATGCTAGGAACATGCATCAAGGAATTTATTTAATCAAAGGAGGTAGATTATGCCCTCCCTAGAATATGAATCTATTTATAAAAGAGCGCTAACGATGATTAATGATTTGGACTTAGCGACTTATACACAGAATGATTTTTATGATGTTTTAAGAGAATGGTTACGTACTGCTGCTTCTCTTCCACTATTCAGAAAGAAATTTGAAAGTTTTTCTCTGAATGATTCTATTATGAAATTAACATTTACTCTTAATAATAGTGTAGATGATGATTATGATATAGAGTTTGTAAAAACAATTTTAGCAAAAGGGATTATTATTCATTACTTCCCATCTAAACTTGAGACTACAAAGAATCTTGATGCTATGATCGGTGGAAAACAAGAAAAGAAACTCATAGATAATTATTCTAAAAATATGGAAAGGCTCACTGAATTAAAACGTGAATGGGAACTCGAACTTACTCGTCATAGTTATTATTTTAGTGAGAGTGGTGGAACATCCAATGGATAATTTAGTTCCACATAAATATGGAGAATTTACTTCAAATCAACTTGAATACTATCAGGAAAAACTACGAAAGAAACTTTTCTGGTTAATCCTATATACTGATGAAGAGACAAAAGAAGACTTTAAGAGTGTTGATGTTGCAAAATATCATGAAGAACTCTTGTTTGAAATTTCCTCTTACAATTCTCTTCTACTTTATCCAGACAATTTTGCTGAAATTATTAACTCTTTAAAATCTGCTCTGGAGATTCTAAAATCAAATCATTTTAATTTCAGACGATATAAGAAACTTGTGTTTGATGCTGGAGCTGGATTAAAGCGTTTGAAAGTTGGTGATGTTTAGTGTCAGTTTATGAATTTTACCAACGTAAAATGCATATCAATACTAACTCTACTGGGAAGAGTTATCCTACTCTTGGAGAACAGTTAAAAGCTGATTCTGATAAATTGATGGAGCTTACATGGGACAACGACATTCAGAGCAAGAGGTGTTTTATTTACGATTATTTTCATGATGATTATGTAATTGATGAAAAAGGTAATCGTAAAATTCTCAAAGAAGATATGACCTATGAAAAAACAAATAAAACCCCAATTGATGCAAAATTTATTATTAAATCATATCAATCTATTGACAAAGAAGATATGACCTATGAAAAAACAAATAAAACCCCAATTGATGCAAAATTTATTATTAAATCATATCAATCTATTGATAAAGATCGTATAGATATTATCTTCA